>NZ_JBJQLL010000001.1:0-293967 GCF_046486405.1 Escherichia sp. WS338
AAAAAACTCAGGCCGCAGTCGGTAACCTCGCGCATACAGCCGGGCAGTGACGTCATCGTCTGCGCGGAAATGGACGAACAGTGGGGCTATGTCGGGGCTAAATCGCGCCAGCGCTGGCTGTTTTACGCGTATGACAGTCTCCGGAAGACGGTTGTTGCGCACGTATTCGGTGAACGCACTATGGCGACGCTGGGGCGTCTTATGAGCCTGCTGTCACCCTTTGACGTGGTGATATGGATGACGGATGGCTGGCCGCTGTATGAATCCCGCCTGAAGGGAAAGCTGCACGTAATCAGCAAGCGATATACGCAGCGAATTGAGCGGCATAACCTGAATCTGAGGCAGCACCTGGCACGGCTGGGACGGAAGTCGCTGTCGTTCTCAAAATCGGTGGAGCTGCATGACAAAGTCATCGGGCATTATCTGAACATAAAACACTATCAATAAGTTGGAGTCATTACCGCCAGGGTCAAGATGGGTTGTCCCAGTTTTTCCCACAGTGCAAGGCGGTATTCGCTGCTGGGTTGCCCGGTTTCCTGCAAATAATGGATGTAATGATTAAGTTGACGGACAGAAAAAGTATTTCCCGGCATCGATAACTCTTCAAGATTCATACTGGTGAAGGCCGATTGCCAGGGAAGATTATCAGATGTTTCCTGCGTTTCTTTGCCATTCAGCCATTTTTTATGATTCACACCATGCAGGATCCACGTTTTGTCGTCTTCAATGGTAGCACTGCGCGCATAAATGTAGGATTCGAGCGAGAGATCATCGCGGTAATGAAATATCTCCACGTCCACCGGCTGGCCCTGCTCGTTCAGCGATTTCACCGTCACAAATTCATTACCACGCCTGGCCCACAGCATATTGCCGGTAATGTCATCGTCCTCCCCCAACGCAGTGGCAGTCGATTTGATTTGCAGCGCCTGTTGCTGCAATGGCGACGCCACCCACTCATCTATCGCGCCTAATGAAACAGTCCACAATATCCCGGCAACCAGCGCCACCAGTGCAATACGGAAGATAGAAAACCCCGTGCTGCGAATGGCGGTAAGCTCACTGTTTTTCGATAACTGCCCCAGGCCGACAATCCCTCCCAATAAGGCGATAAACGGCGAAAGTTCGACCAGTGTGCGCGGTAAGGTCATCAGCACCACCAGCACCGCCTGAGTCCAGCGATAACCACCCGGGCTGACATCATCCAGTTCGTTAATCAGGTTGAAGGTGGTAAAAAGCGGCAGCAATAGCCCTGCGGCGGCGGCAAAACCGAGAAAGAGATGACGGATTAAATAGCGACTGAAAACATTCATCGGGAAAATTTCTGCAGCAAAGAGAAGTCGCGTGCGACCAACATCAGCAGGCCCATTAGCATGAGTCCGGGTACTAACCACAAACCAGGAATGAGGGGAATCGCGCCGTTAGCCACCAGCGTACGGCAGACGTCGCCGCCATAAAAAATGGCAACAAACAGCAACGTCAGTGGCAATAACGTTGAAAATCGCCCTTGCCGCGGTTTTACCCGACTTAATGAAATGGCCAGCAGCGCCATCAACAATGCTGTCAGGCCACGGCTTTGTCGCCATTGCAGTTCGGCATGATCGGCAGGAAAGGCGGAGCGCGCCAGCTCCGTGACCGATTTTGCTTTGCGTTTGACGTTAGGGCTTTGATCCAGCGGATTCAGATGTAATTGCAGATTACGGTAGATCTGTTCGTTGTCGTCACGCCCCTGATGATCGAGAAGATAGGCGGTCCCGTTATGCAACATAACGGTCGGTTTCTCAGGTGATGGGTCAACCACATCAACCGAACGGGCGCGGAAAATGCGGGTTCGATTAGCAGTAGAAGTATAAATCAGCGCATCAGTCAGGCGATTATTATCCTGATCAACCGTCTGCGAAAGGATCATTCGTCCGTTATCGTTAGTGTTAAATTTCTTTGCCCGCAACTGGCGAACATCCAGCTCCGACTGTGACTGTTGCTCCAGTTGATAAATCTGCGCATAAGCCCACGGACGACCATACATCGACAGAAGGGTGACAAAAATACTTAGCGGTATCGCCAGATAAAGAACGGCTTTGTACAAGCGTCCCGGACTGCCCCCCGCCGCAGAGATAGCGGTAATTTCCGAGTCGGTATACATCTGCCCTAGCGTCACGCCAACTGACACATACAGTCCAACAGGTAACAACATCTCCAGTGCAATCAGCACTTTGTAGAAAACGATATCCAGCACAACATCAAGAGCTAATGTCCCATTTGCCGCTTCGGTCAGATAACGCTGTGCGGAGTAGCTGGCGAAAATAAAGATCAGAAAACCGACGATAATCAGCACCAGACGGCGCGTACCACGCATGATGTAGTGTTCAACCAGCTTCATCTCACTAACGCCCTCAATCCTTTGAATTTTTATTCATTGATCAGCTTCTGCGCCAGCGCAATGACATGATCTACCTCTTCCGGCGTCAGGCTGCCGTCCTTTGCCCACTGAATTTGCCCGGTTTTATTCAGCACCAGAATGGTTGAACTCTGCTCCTGCAAGTGCCAGGCAACGCGTCCCTGTCCATTGCCGTCAATAACGAATTGCGCCCATGGATAGCGGCGTTTATTTTTTTCGATTTTGCCAACGACAAAATAGCCGGTACCAAAGATGGCATCATCAGTGTTCACAATGGTGGTGGGCTGAAAACGATCCTGCGGAAAGTTTGCCGCTTCAACTGCTTTAATTAACAGTGAGTTCTTTTTCTTCGCCGACTTACGCCCGGCGATATACTGAATAATGCGAACTTTTCCCGCCAATTGGGTGCTGTTCCACTTTTGGTAGTGAATTTCGTCGTCGCTATTCCGAAGCAGCTCGCCGCCTTCCTGGATATAAACGGGGGTAACCGTTTTGCCAGTGACGAAATTGTGTGCCTGCACACCCGGGGCTAAGAGCATGATAATCAGCGCAATAATCAAACGAGATGACATCATTGCTCCGGTTATAGCGGAAAACGCGAAATCAGCAGTTCTAAGCGCTGGCGAATATCGCTATCCAGCGCCATCGGTGCATCATACGACTGGCGGTTTTCCATATCATCCGCCACCATGTCGTCGTGTTTATCCCCCATCAGGCCATTAATGGCGGCGAGGAAGCGGGAAATCTGTAACGCTTCTTTATTTTCAGGATCAAGCGATCTTAGGGTGTCGTAATAAGAAACCTGCTGGCTGATGATTTTTCGCACATCATGAAATTCCCTGCCGGTTAGTCGCGGTTTGGCAATTATCTCTTTCAGGGTATGCATTTGCTTTTGCCGATAGGCAATAAAACCGCTTACGCTTTCTAACTGGCTATGGCGTAATGAATAGTTCACCAACGACCAGACCGGAGAGCTTAAATAAACCCGTAACAGGTTGCCGTAATACGACACAATATTTTTCTTACCGTTACGAAAGCCGTCCTGAAAACGCCCCAAAAAAACGGTCGTTTTGCCGAATAAAAATCCGGCCTGATGCTTCTTTAAATACAGCCGTTGCGCAAAACGCAGGTGCTTGTAGCGCGCTCGCATGTATTTAAATTGTTTGCGCTCATCAGCAGTCAGCTCATCGCCTTTGGCCTGTTTGCATATTAAACGCAGTAACTCCTGGCGATTGACGCCATTGAGCCAGAATTGCAGGCATAACGCGTAATTATCATGGATGATTTCGGTGGTACAACTTAGTGCGATAGTCGGCGGCAAACTGACCTGTGCATCAACGACATCATCTTCTTCAATCGCAACAAATAGACGCTCGCTCGCCTCTAGCGGGAAATATTTTCTCATCATCAGGATTTCTCTCCGGCTGCGTTATAAAGCAAGGAATGGCGCTGAAAAAATGCCTTTAAGGTCGGAATTAGCGAAAGCACCACATCCAGACATTGACCACCGAAATAAGCAAACGCTGCTCCCAGCACGCCAAACAGATGACAGAACATGAACAGCAATACGATGTAGCCGATTGAGGCGATGGTTTGCGCCACGAGAAAAGCGCGCTGTTTTCCCGCCATCAATAGCAATGACTCCTGAGGGAAGCCCAGCATCGAGATCACAATTGCGCCCAGCATCACCTGAATCAGGTCATACGCTTCGAGATACTTAACGCCAAACACCAGCGAAATGAGCGGCTTGCCGACAATCAACACCGCGAGCGCCACCAGAATACCGATTCCGCCCGCCAGTAAACCTGACTTCACGCCTAACAACCACGGTCTGGTGGTACGCGGATCTAAACGCATCACCTCTGGGTAAAAACTTTTGCCCAGTAAACCCGCTGGCGTTCCGGCGGCGTCGAAGAATGTCATGGCGATTTTAAATAACCCGGCGGCAGCGGGTCCTAACACGATCCCCACCAACACTGTGCTGCACGAATTACGCGCCGACCAGATGGAATGGGCAATGTTGGTTGACCAGACAAAACTCCACGCGCCTTTGATGTGTCGGGCAGACTCAAACAGATTCAATTTGAACGCGTTATGGATATTTCTGCGGCGTAATTCACGTGCGGCAAACCACCAGTACATGGTGCCGCCAACAAGATTCGAGGCGTACCAGGCAATAACAAAACCCGCAAAACCAAAGTCAAAATACCAGGCAACGACGCTCCCCGCTGCGCGCAGAAAAGGTTTCGTCGCTTGCTGTACAGCAATTAGATCGAAGCGATCTACCGCACGCAGAATGCCGGTCGGCGTGGAGGAAGCCATTGAAGGAATGAGCGTGCAATACAGCGCTGCCAGCCAAAAGCTTTGGTCATCCAGACCTAATGAATGGGAAAGAAAAGGGAGTAAGGCAATGCCGCCGACAATCGCCACCGCGCCGCTGACGATATCCAGCGAGAAGGAAAATGAGACGACATTGCGGAATTGCTGCGGATTATTGTTGGTTAATGCTGGTGTTCCGTACTGAACCACCAGCTGCCATGTCTGAAACTTAATAAAATCGCTGATCGACTTGGCGTACGATTGTACAATCACCAGTACGCCAAACATGGCGGGCGTCATCCCTTTACCGGCACACGAGAGCGCCAACAGACCCAGCAAAGCGCTCACGACATTACTGGAGCCTAACCAGGCGCTATTGCGAATAATGGTGCGAAACGCGCCATCTGCAAACCAATGTTTGATGTTAAAACCCGCCAATTCAGCCTGACCTTATCGTTGATAGTAAAAAGTATCCCGCCAGCCTTAAGTTAAACTTCGGCGGTCAGAAACGATGGCAACCAGAGAAACCGCCTTCTGTGCCTGTTCCAGCACTTCGCTGTAGGGCGCTCTGGAATCAATCTCAAGAATTTTTGTGCCGTTATAGCCAATCGTCGACATGACGCCGATTTTGTCCTGCAGCTCGGCATAGTCATGGTCAGGCTTGCGGGAGATGGCAGTATCAATATCAATCCCCAAACGAATGATTAATTCAGGACGGTATTGCGCCATTTGTTGGTATAAACGCCGTTCGCGCTGCGCCAGAAACATGCTGATTTTCCCGGTCGCACGTTCGACGCCGATCCCCGGTCCGTCATAATAAAAGCCCGAAATTTCAGCCTGCGGGAAGCGATCGCTGACCACCAGAACGCCACTTTGCGCCAGTCGCTGAACCTTGCGTAGATTCGCCATTCTTCGCAGCGAGAAGCAGTACATAATCACCGCCGCCCATAGCGCTGGAGATTTGGTTTTCATGCTTTGGGTTTTCGAGGATTTGGCCGCCAGTCGCCGTTCGAGCCAGACGCCAACCAACGGCAATCGTTTGATTTTGTCGCCGTCTTCGCCCGAGAGCAGCCCCAGATAGCGCCGCTCGGTTTGCCAGTGTTGTTGCAGCGATTTCACCAGGTCGGTGGTCAGTGTGGATTTACCGGTGCCATCACACCCGACCACCGCAATCAGCCCCGGAATGTAGTTGGGCTGCGGCGCGGTTGTACTATTAACAGTTTGTGTTTGTAGTGCGTCCATTCGTTAAATCATCCCCTATCCATTTTGGTGATCAGGAAAGCGCGGCGTGAATTGCGCGTAGTGACGCTTGCAGAATTTCATCGGCGGGTTGCCGACCATCCAGTTCAAGGATCTTTGCGCCATTAAATGTCAGTTGCGGCGTAACGGCGATTTTTTCCTGTAACGCCGCCAGTTGGTGGTCAGGTTTACGCGCAAACGCGGTTTGTTCATCAATGCCAAGACGAATCAACAATACGGGCAAATAAGACGCCATCCATTGGTACAGCTTCAGCTCGCGCTGCCTTAACATTTTTATCCAACCGTTACCGCCCGTGGTTTTTGCCAATTGCGGGCCATCAAAGCGAAAACCCGGCACTTCAACCTGCGGGTAGCGGTCGGTGATGAGCAGATAGCCTTGCTGGCTTTTACACAACATTTTGCGAAACTTGTACGCCCGCCAGCAGGAAAGCAGATAGATAACCAGCGCAGTAATATTGCCAGGTGGTGTGGAGGGCTTTTCGTGCACATGTGCCGCTTTACTTCGCAGATAACGCCCAAAAGGTGCGCCAATAACAGGGAGCTGTGAAATCCATTCGCCAATTCGCCCGGACGATTGCCCGAGATAAATGTGTTCTGTTGGCATTGTTGCTGCCAGTTCATTTACCAGGCTTGCCGTGAGGGTCGATTTACCTGAACCATCACATCCTACAATGGCAATAACACGCACTGGCGTGGAATTAATTATTGACATATTACGTTGATTCACGAAAAACCCGGCAGCAAATAATGTATTGAATATTACGTGGTCCGTGCTCAGAATATCCGTTCAACCTTATTGTGACAATGGTTAATTGTGACATTAACCTGAATTACGCTTTCATAAAAACATATTAATCAAATAAATATTTTGGATGGATATTTAAATTTAAGGATATATTCATGCAGTCAATAACACCTCCATTAATTGCCGTTATTGGTAGCGATGGTTCAGGCAAGTCAACGGTGTGTGAACATCTTATTACCGTTGTCGAAAAATATGGTGCTGCCGAAAGAGTTCATTTAGGAAAACAGGCCGGAAATGTCGGTCGTGCAGTGACAAAATTACCGTTGATGGGAAAGTCTCTGCACAAGACTATTGAAAAAAATGAAGTGAAAACGGCAAAAAAATTGCCGGGTCCGGTTCCGGCCCTGGTGATCACCGCTTTCGTCGCCCGCCGACTGTTACGCTTTCGTCATATGCTCGCCTGTCGTCGTCGCGGGCTGATTGTCTTAACCGATCGTTATCCTCAGGACCAAATTCCTGGCGCTTACGATGGTACGGTGTTCCCACCTAACGTTGAAGGCGGCCGGTTTGTCTCATGGCTGGCAAGCCAGGAACGTAAAGCATTTCACTGGATGGCGAGCCATAAGCCTGATCTGGTCATCAAACTCAATGTTGACCTTGAAGTTGCCTGCGCGCGTAAACCCGACCATAAACGGGAATCGCTGGCGAGGAAGATTGCCATAACGCCACAGTTAACCTTTGGCGGTGCACAACTGGTTGATATCGACGCCAATCAGCCACTGGAAAAGGTGCTGGTTGATGCAGAAAAAGCGATTACGGATTTTATGACCGCGCGTGGTTATCACTAGTCAAAAATGGAAATGCCCGATCGCCAGGACCGGGCATTTTCAGGAAGGTTAAATCAACTGCAATGCTATCCAGTACAACCCACCAGAAAGAAAAATCGCCGCCGGTAAAGTAAACACCCACGCCATCAGGATGCTGGTTACCGTTTTACGCTGTAACCCACCGCCGTCCACCACCATCGTCCCTGCTACCGCAGACGAGAGGACGTGTGTTGTGGAGACGGGCATCCCAATATAACTGGCAAGGCCGATAGACACTGCCGCCGTCATTTGTGCCGCCATGCCTTGCGCATACGTCATGCCGCGCTTACCAATCTTCTCACCGATGGTCATCGCTACACGACGCCAGCCAATCATGGTGCCAATGCCGAGCGCCAGAGCTACTGCCATGATGATCCACACCGGAGCGTACTCAATGGTGCTTAACATATCGCTGCGCAGTTTTTTCAGCAGGTTCTGGTCTTCTTTACTGACGCCTGGCAGTTTCGCCAGCTTCGCGGAGGTATCAGAGATGCACAGCATAATGCGGCGCAGCTGGCTGCGCTGACTCACGCTTAACGGCTCGTAACTTTCCATATTGCCTGGCAGCATCGTTTTAACGCGCGCAATCGCATCAAAGGTATTTGCCGGATGACAGTGAAACTCCGTTACTTGCGTGCCATCAGTCGATGCCGCAGGCAATGGAGGTTCCATCGCAATCAACTTCTGCGGCAGTTCAGGATGCTGTTGCAGGTAGTGTTCGAAGTTGGTGACGGCATCGCGGGTACGGGTAATTTCATAGCCGGACGCATTCATATTGACGACGAAACCAGCAGGGGCAATCCCCACCAGTACCAGCATCACCAGGCCGATCCCTTTCTGCCCGTCGTTAGCACCGTGCGAAAACGCCACGCCCGCAGCGGAAACAATCAGCGCAATACGCGTCCAGAATGGTGGCTTCCGTTTGCCTTTTTTCTTTTTGCGATCTTCCGGAATGCGGTGAATACGGTCACGCTTTTTCGTCCCGCTCCAGTAGCGGCGCAGCAGGAATATCAGGCCTCCCGCAATGACCAGGCCGACGATAGGGGAAACAATCAGCGAGGAGAAAATTTTGGTCACTTCACGCAGGTTTAACGCATCCATCACCGATGAGCCGGTTAACAGCGCGTTGGTTAAACCGATGCCGATAATCGCACCAATCAAGGTATGCGAACTGGAGGCCGGTAAACCAAAGAACCACGTTCCCAGGTTCCAGATAATCGCCGCCAGCAGCATGGAAAAGACCATCGCCAGGCCGTGAGTTGACCCCATATTCAGCAACAAATCGGTTGGTAACATATGGACAATGGCATAGGCAACGCTAAGTCCGCCTAGCAATACGCCAAAAAAGTTAAAAAATGCCGCCATCACCACGGCAAGCTGTGGCTGCATGGCTCGAGTATAAATAACGGTTGCCACCGCATTCGCCGTGTCATGAAAACCATTGATTGCTTCGTAGAACAACACAAATGCCAGAGCAAGTAATAACAAAAGCCCCGTGTATATATCAAGGCCAACAAATAAATTTAGCATATATTAGATTACGCCATTTTGAATTTACGAACGGACGCATTATCAGTGACTTTAACGGCATGGGCAAAGTGAAATATCTTTTTTTAACGATAAAAAGAGTGTTATTTCTTGTGTATCAGACAATAAGCATTCATTCAAAATCTTTAGAAATAATCAAAACACAGGTATTCCACTGGTTAATATATTCATATATTAAATAAATAAATATTGAAATATATAAACGTTGAATGTTTTGATTAATCCCCGTACTGATTATTCTTCATAATCAGTACGGGGTTGCTACAACATGTATTACTCTTTCACCACAATTAGCGGTTCAATATCACTCTCTTTTTTGATGACCAGTGATTCATCACCGCGCAAACACGTCCCACCGTAGTTGCCGCCAACGGTGAAGGTACATACCTGAATGTATTTACCGTCCACTTTCGGCAAACACCACAGTTGCTGATAGATGTTTTTCTGCTCGGCAAATTTACCGCTGGTTTTGTCCAGCACCTCTTCATGATGGCTGACGAGGTCGATGTTACTGCCACAGCGACCGGCGATCGGTTTCACTGCATAACCGGTTTTCACCAGTTCATCATTCACGGAGAAATCGGTATCCAGCAGGTAACGATGGTGCGGGAACAGCGACCAGAGGATCGGCAGAATCGCTTTGTTGCCGGGGATCACTGTCCACAGAGGTTCAAAGACCAGCACTTCCGGGCGCAGCAATACGTCGATAAGACGCACTTCATTTTGCGGATGACCGGTACGGATCGGCACCGCAGCAAACTCACGGTCGCTAACTTCACGAATCTGATCAAACGCGGTTTCCCACGCCCAGGTTTTCCACACGCAGTTAACCAGTCGCCCTTCCCCATCAATCAGTTGCCCGGCAGCATCCCAGCCCAGTTCATCCAGCCCGCGCAAGATACGCGTTTCAAAGCCCGCCTGGTGCAGCGCCTGCTCCATAAACTGCGCGTGATAGTTTTCCTCGATATCTTTGTCCTGCATGATATGGACAAACGGACGTGCACGACTGTGTTTCCAGGCACCAGCCAGTTCGTTAATCAGCCCTTCCGCCGGATTGAAGCCGTTGCCTTTATAGCCCTGCTCCGCCCAACGTTCGAGGATCAAGCCAGCTTCGGTATGACAGGAGGCGGAGTCGGCGTTGTATTCGTAGACCTTCAGGCCACGTTCGTCCATACAGAAATCCATACGACCGGTGATCATATGGTGACGGCGACGCTGCCAGGAGAGACGCAAACGTGGCCAGAGGATTTTTGGGATGTCGAACAGCGCCAGCAGGTTGTCATCTTTCAGCACCTTGTCGGTTGCGTGAAGATACATCAGGTGCAGTTCGTTGGTGGCTTTAATCAGCTCCTGCTCTGCGCTCTCGGTAATGGTGTAGTAATGATACGGATCCTGATTGATCACCTGACCGTTGGCCTGCACATAGGCGTTTTGTAGCGGATCTTTTTCATCCAGCCATTTACCGTCAAACTGGCCTTTGTTTTCCAGGCGCGCTCCGCTGATTTTCAACAGCTCGCCTGCAATTTCCGGCTGCGGTAAGCTGTATTCAGTATCTTCCGTCTGGATCATCCAGCCGAGAATGGTGGTGTCATCAAAAGTGTCTTTAAGGGTATAGCAGCCGTTTTCGACCACCATCTCCAGCTCGCGCGTCCACTGTTGCCCTTGCGGTAACGGGGAATGAATCACGTTCTGTTCCGCAATACGGACTTTGTTGCCATGCAATTGGGTAATGATGGCGACATGACCAGTGTCTTTAAATTCACCGCCTTTATCCCAGATAAGAAGCGCACCCGCGACCGGCGCACGCGGCGAGCCGTTAGGAAATGCCTGCAATGGCAGGATGTTGTCATTAACCACTTCACGCAGGAAGCGCAGCGAGAAAATCTCCCACGCCATACCCACGTCAGTGAAGACCACACCGTAATTCAGAAAGAGAAAACGGCGAGCAAATTCAACGCATTGCCATTTGTGGCCCATATATTCGTCGTCGATATAGCTACGGAATACGGCGTCATCTTCGTATTCCTGCGGATCGAGAGAACTGTAATCTGAAGAGTAGATTGCTACCCCACCTGGGGCGTAGCCCAATAATGTCCCGAACGGGGCATCCTGGCTGGTCGTTCCTTTGCTCATCACTTTACCTTTAACAATACAACCTAAGCAGTTGGCGTAATTGTTGTGCTCTGATTACCTGCTCAGCGACATTAACCGGACAGAGGTCAGACTAATCATACACCTCATCGCAGCGGCTGGCGCAAAGGGTTAAAAAATTCACATTCTGTACAGCAAGTGACCTGCTACACTGCTTCAACACTACCACTCAGAAGGCAACTCACTATGACAGACAACACTTATCAGCCCGCGAAAGTCTGGACGTGGGACAAATCCGCCGGCGGCGCGTTCGCCAATATCAATCGCCCGGTTTCTGGTCCGACGCATGAAAAAACGCTGCCCGTTGGCAAACACCCATTGCAACTTTATTCGCTGGGAACGCCGAACGGTCAGAAAGTAACGATTATGCTTGAGGAGCTGCTGGCGCTGGGCGTTACTGGTGCAGAGTACGACGCCTGGCTGATTCGTATTGGCGATGGCGATCAATTCTCCAGCGGCTTTGTCGAAGTGAACCCAAACTCGAAGATCCCGGCGCTGCGCGATCATACGCATAATCCGCCGATCCGCGTGTTTGAGTCTGGATCGATTCTGCTTTATCTGGCGGAGAAATTTGGCTACTTCCTGCCGCAGGATCTGGCAAAGCGTACTGAAACGATGAACTGGCTGTTCTGGCTACAGGGGGCTGCACCGTTCCTCGGCGGTGGTTTTGGTCACTTTTACCATTACGCGCCGGTGAAAATTGAGTACGCCATCAATCGCTTTACCATGGAAGCCAAGCGCCTGCTCGACGTGCTGGATAAGCAACTGGCGCAGCATAAGTTTGTTGCAGGCGATGAGTACACCATTGCGGATATGGCGATTTGGCCGTGGTTTGGCAACGTGGTGTTAGGCGGCGTGTATGATGCCGCAGAGTTTCTGGATGCGGGAAGTTATAAACACGTACAACACTGGGCGAAAGAAGTGGGCGAACGTCCGGCAGTGAAGCGTGGGCGTATTGTTAACCGCATCAACGGACCGCTGAACGAGCAGTTGCATGAACGCCATGACGCCAGTGATTTCGAGACGAATACGGAAGATAAGCGTCAGGGGTAAGGGTTGGTATTCGTCGCAGCAAGCCATCCAGGCCGGATAAGGCGTTCACGCCGCATCCGGCAATCGAGCACAATGCCTGATGCGACGCTGCCGCGTCTTATCAGGCCTACAAAAGCTAATCATCACGCGCTGGTAATGTCGTAATCCATTTGGCGCAGCGCGTCTAATGTGGCTTTGGCTTCATCTTCGTCGATGATGCTCATGGCAAATCCGACGTGTACCAGTACCCACTGGCCCAGCAGATCGGCAGGGTTACCTTCACAAATCAGGGCGATATTCACGTCGCGCTTGATACCACATACTTCAACCTGCGCAAGCTGGTGAATATCTTCACCGACAGCCAGCACCTGGCCTGGAACGCCAATACACATTGTTAACTCCGGTTATTCAACTTCAATACTTTTGACGATTAGCGAATCGCCGGTATCGACACGCAACCGCTCGCCATGACAGATCGGACACTGCGCATCGTGCTGATGAATCTCCACCACCTGGCTGCAATCCCAGCACCAGGCCTGGGCGGGTTTATAGACGATATGTAAATCGCACCCTTGCGCCACCGTTCCGTGGCAGACAATTTCAAAACTAAAACGGACGGCGCTCTCCTCAACGCAGGAGAGCGCACCAATTTCCAGCCACACGGCGGTGACGCGCTTAACATCGTGCTGCTCCGCCTGCCGTTGGATAATTTCAACGGCGCTCTGGCAAAGCGACAACTCATGCATTTTCGCCACTCCTGCGGCCAAATAGCAGGGCACGACGCCCTGCGTGTGGTACATCCGGATTGGTGACTGGCAGCGAAAGGAGCATTCGGGCGCAGTCATCCGTCAGCCGTTGGCCCTCTTCAATCGACATGCTGTGCGAAAGCGGCGACATCAGCGAGCAGGAGAGGTATTGCGAAACACCATCCAGTTCACCAACAGTAAAGGTCATAGTGCCATACGGCAGTTGCAGACCAATTTTTTCACTCACTTTGCGCAGCGGCCAGAGTTGATCCGGGCCGGGGAAGATAACTGCACTCAGCATCCACGGGGTGATCACACACCCCGTCCACTGACCTTCGAACAGCGTAAAGTCAGAAACATACACCGGCATTGAAGGATGCAGAAAAGAGAGATCATGCATCGAACGCCGGGCAATTTCTTCAAAAGCTGCCTGTACTTGCGCCTTCGGGGAGGTCTGGAAACCTGCTATCTCTTCAGTCATGAATCGCCTCCCGTGGGATGGCTTCCACGCCTGATTCACGCAGCGCAGCCAGAACCTGCTCAAGCGCAGGTTCAATCATCGCTTCGACCGTCGGCGTCAAGCCAATGTGCGGCTCCAGTGATTCCGGGATCACGCCGACCAGGGTCAGCTTTTTCGGAAACTCACCGGTGAAGCGCAGGGCCGACAATACGTCGGCCAGGCCAAGCTGATGCGGAGAGATTTTGTTGGTAAACAACGCCGGAACTTCTTCATCTCGCAGGATCATCATCGTTCCCGGCGCGTTCTTTTTCGAGACAATGGCATCCGCAATAATCAGATGATCGCGATTTGCCATGTCGCCAAGCAGCTCCATTCCCGCCGTTCCGCCATCGAGGATCTCAACATAATCCGGCAGAATGTATCGTTGCTCTAACGCTTCAACAATTCGCACACCGATGGCTTCATCGGTCAGCAAAATATTGCCAACCCCTAAGACTAAAATACGCATTACAGAACCTTCACTGAAACCACTTCGTTGCCGTCGGCATCCACTACGTGTACCGCACAGGCCATGCACGGGTCGAAGGAGTGAATGGTACGCACCACTTCCAGCGGTTTATTCGGATCGGCAACCGGTGTACCCACCAGCGACTGCTCGTAAGGACCGACGTCATCATTGAAGTTACGCGGGCCAGAGTTCCAGGTTGATGGAACAACTGCCTGGTAGTTACTGATAATACCGTCTTTGATCACCATCCAGTGAGAGAGCATACCGCGCGGTGCTTCAAGGAAACCAACGCCTTTGAACTCACCTGTAGCCGGAATGTTCGGCTTCACAAAGGTGGTGTGATCGCCTTTGCCGATATTGGTGATCAGTGCACTGTATTGATTTTGCAGGATATCCTGCAATTCGCAGCAGTGAACGGTACGACCAATAATACGGCCCAGCGTGGAGTGCAGCTGCGCCACTTCCAGCGTGTTGCCAGTCAGTTTCTGATAAATCGCAACGATTTCATTCAGTTTGTTCTGGGTAGACTCGCGTCCTGCCGCCAGTTTCACCAGCATGTTAGCCAGCGGACCCACTTCTACCGTTTTGCCGTAGAAAGTCGGTGATTTCACCCAGGAATATTTACCGTCGTCAGACCAACCATCATAAGCCGGAATGGTGGTACCTTCCCACGGTGCCTGCGGCGCTTCGTCTTTATACCAGGAGTGCTTCGCGCTCTCCTGAATGCCTTTAATCAGGTATTCATCGGAGTGGGAAGTGATCGGGCGATACGAGGACAGATCCGCATTCTCAATGTAGCCGCCCGGGAACAGGAAGCTGCCGTTTTTGCTGTCGGTCGGGAATTCCGGCACGCTCAGGTAGTTCACCGCACCTTTACCGCGCGTCAGCCATTCCGGGTAGAACGCGGCGATAACTGCGGTATCAACCTTGTAAACCTGCTCAACAAAGTCGCTCAGTTTATCGATGAAAGACTTGATGTACATCAGGCGCTCAAGGTTCAGCACGCCCAGACCGTCGAGGTTGATCGGGTTAGCGACCCCACCTACTGCCAGGTTCTGAATGTGCGGCGTTTTACCGCCCAGCAGCGCCACGACGCGGTTAGCGTCACGCTGGCACTCCAGCGCCTGCAGGTAGTGCGCTACCGCAATCAGGTTCACTTCCGGCGGCAGTTTCATCGCCGGGTGACCCCAGTAGCCATTGGCGAAAATCCCCAACTGACCGCTGGCAACCAGATCTTTAATCTTGTTCTGAACTTTGGTGAACTCTTCCGGACTGTTCAGATGCCAGGTCGAAACGCCTTTCAGCATTTCAGAGGCTTTGGTTGGGTCAGCTTGCAGTGCAGAAGTGATGTCCACCCAGTCCAGCGCCGAGAGCTGATAGAAATGAACGATATGGTCATGCGTGGTGTGCGCAGCCAGAATGATGTTACGGATGTATTGCGCGTTAACCGGAACGTCGATATTCAGTGCACTTTCTGCCGCACGAACGGAAGAGAGCGCGTGAGTAGTCGTACATACGCCACAGATACGTTGCACAATCATCCATGCATCGCGCGGATCGCGGTTTTTCACGATCTCTTCCATGCCGCGCCACATGGTACCGGAAGCCCATGCTTTCGAAACGACGCCATTTTCGATTTCGCAATCGATGCGTAAATGCCCCTCAATACGGGTTACCGGATCAATAGTAATTCTCTGGCTCATGCTTTGCTCGCCTCATGACGATTATGATCGTTTTGTTTTAAAGGAGGAAGTATCGGCAGTAGACGAATGAGTACGATGTAAGCGCAAATCTCAATAGCCACAAAACCAATAGAAATCAACAGTTCTTCCCAGGTCGGGAAGTAGGCGTAACCGCCGCCCGGGTTGAATGCCACCAGCGAATAGGTCAGACGCCAGGTTGCACAACCTAACAGCGCGCTCAGTGCTGACAGGAACAGCATGCGGGAATCATTACGCAGCTTCGCCACACGCAGAACGACCAGCGGGAAGAGCATCAGCAGGACTTCAATCCAGAACATCGCGGAGTAGAAGTCACCGGCAAACGCTAACGACAGCTTGTCGCGATAGATAAGCTCGCCAAAGCGCAGCACGATGAAAATCGCCAGCAACACACTGATGGTGTTGGTCAGCTTGACGAACAGGCTCTTTTCATCTGGACCATTGCCACGCAGACCCGCCTGCACCAACGAACCTTCAAAGATGACAATCGAGAAGCCCATGATGAACGCCGTCAGCAGCGAGAACAGCGGCAACATTTCATAGCTCTGCCACAACGGATGCACTTTGTAGCCCGCCGAGATCATCAGCGACCCCATTGAAGACTGGTGCATAGTTGGCAGCAGCGCACCGAGCGCGATAATGAAGAACATCACCTTGTTCAGACGCTGTAGCGACACCTTCCAGCCCAATCGTTCAAACAATGCCGGAGCAAACTCCAGTGCCATCACGCCGATGTAGATGGTCATACAGACCGCCGTCTCGAACAGTACCGAGTTCACGTTGAAGTGACCCGGAATGTAGAAGTACGGCAGGTTCCAGTAGCGACCCACGTCGATAGTGATCGACAAGCCACCCAGTGAATAACCAAACAGACTCGCCAACAGCGCCGGACGCACCAGCGGATGGTATTGCCCACGGTTAAAGACGTATACTGCCCACGCCAGCGCCCAGCCGCCACAGGCAAAGCCGGTACCGATCAGCAGGTCAAACGCGATCCACACGCCCCACGGGAAGCCGCCGTTCAGGTCGGAGACAGAGCCCAGACCGAACACCAGACGCTTCACAATCAGGAGCATACAGATGACGATTAACGGTCCAAAAATCATGACCGGTTTACTGATGATTTTGCCGCCCAGCGGTTGTGGATCATGACTCATGATCGTCTCCTCCGTCGTGATGGTCGTTTTTAGTGTTGCGACGAACCAGCACGGTTAAGCCCGCCAGCACAGCCAGTGGTAGCATCATGCCTTTATACAGGGTGTGTTGGACATGTTCGGAACGCGCACCAGTAGAAAGATCGTCCAGTTTCGGCAGGTCGAGATTTTCATAAGGCACACCCGTCAGTACCAGAACCTGAGTACCGCCGCCCTCTTTCTCGCCGTACAGATGCGGATAATATTTCGGCACCGTATGCAGGTAAGTGTCGCCAGATTTCAGCGTCTGACGCGGATAGTGGTATTCGCTGCCCGGCTTCAGCGCCAGACGTTTTTTCGCCTCCGCCATCAGCTCTTCACGCGTACCAAAAATCACCGCGCCCGCCGGGCACACTTCTACGCAGCCAGGCAGACCGCCTTTATCAAGACGTTCCACACCTTTCTGGTTGCACAGTTCACACTTATGCAGCGCACCAAATGGGTTGTTGTAGTCGTACTTCGGCACGTTGTATGGGCAGGCGACCATGCAGTAACGGCAGCCGGTGCACACATCTTTGTCGTAATGGACAATACCGGTTTTCGGATCTTTTTTCAGTGCAGAGACCGGGCACACAGAGACACAGTTCGGATCGACGCAGTGCATACACTGTTTCTTAATGTACGCGTAGCCATTCTCCTCCTGGTCTTTGTTGACCCCTGTGCCGCTGGTCCACACCTGAATGATGTTATTGGTATACGGCGACAGTTTGTCGTTGTTCGACCAGGTCTGTTCCCCTTGCGGGTTACGTTCAGGGAAGTTGATATCCTGACACTTGGTGACGCAAGCCTGGCAGCCTACGCACAAGGTCGAGTCGTACAACATCCCCAGCGATCCCGGAATTGGCGGGCGGTTTTCAGCAGCCGCATGACTGACAGACGGCAGCGCGCCCGTCAGCAATGCCCCGCAGGAGGCTGCTTTAATAAAATTACGTCTGTTCACGGTTATTCTCCCCGTGAGTCAGCGTTATCTTTCTTTTGCTGACGACCCAGTTCACGCACCGCCATCACGCTGACACCGGCAACCAGCCCAACCACACCGCCGAGCAAACCAATAGCGCCCGCAGAGACGTTGCCGCCTTCTTTAGCGTTAACGTCCGGTTTCTGTGAACGCGGAGTCTGATTTTCGACGTTGGCAAGCTGATGGATGCCTTTATGGAAGCCGATACCTTCTTCGTTACAGCCATAGCACGGGTGACCAATCGCCACCGGCCACACACCGCCAACGTCACAGAATTGCAGCGTTGAGCAATTGCCGTAAGTTTCTGGCCCTTTACAGCCGAGGTGGTACAGGCACCAGCCTTCGCGGTGGCCTTCATCACCGAACTCTTTGGCAAAACGACCAGCATCGAAGTGCGGGCGACGTTCGCAGTGTTCGTGAATCAGACGGCCATAGGCGAAGGTCGGACGGTTTTTGTCATCCAGTTTCGGCGGCTTGCCGTAAGTGATGATGTGCGCAACGGTCGCGAGGAAGTTGTGCGGGTTCGGCGGGCAGCCCGGAATATTGATAACGGTTTTGCCTGGCAGAACTTCTTGCAGGCTGACTGCGCCAGTTGGGTTAACTCCAGCTGCGGCAACACCGCCCCACGCAGAGCAGGAACCGATAGCGATAATGGCTGCTGCGCCTTCCGCCGCTTTACGGATGTGATCCACAATCGGCTCACCGGCAACCATGCAATAAATACCATTATCTTTTAATGGGATGGAACCATCCACCACTAACACATACTGCCCTTTGTACTTCTCGAGAGCGTTATGTTTGTTCTCTTCGACCTGATGACCGAAGGCGGCGGAAAGCACTTCGTGATACTCCAGAGAGATAGTCTCCAGCACGAGGTTTTCTACCGTTGGATGCGTTGCACGAAGCAGAGATTCCGTACAACCGGTGCACTCCTGCGCGCCAATCCAGATAACTGGCGGACGCTGCGGGTTAGTAACCGATTCGGCCATCTCTGCAGCGGCTTTGCTACTTAACCCCATGGTGGCGGCTAATGCTGCACAAAGCTTCATGAAATCACGACGGTTAATGCCGTGAGAATGGATGAGGGTGTTATCTCCAGTCATTTATAGTTATTCCGTTGCGAAGACCTGGCATATATTTTGCCTCAATCGCAAAATCAATAATGCGATCGATGCGCCATTTACCACACATTTATTATGGTTATCGATATCATGATACTGCGGCGGGGCGCTAAAACGAAGGGAAGAAGCATTAGTGTAATTAATTAAAGCAAGATAATACGTATGTTTGATCAATTTTCGAGGCGATAACCGGCCATAAAAAAGCGCAACGTAGAACAGGAATTATTCTCACGAAAGAAATCCATTACCATCTCTTTATCCAGTCCATAGCGGCGCGTCAGAATACCCGCTTCCCAGGCGCTAAGCTGGCGATCTCCGGTCTTTTCGTACATCCGGTGTGAGTAGCCTAATACAAAACCGCGTTTATAATCGGCACAGTATTTTGTCACATTAACCGCACTGTCGGCATGCGTTGCTTTTAATCCCGCCATTAAGCCTTTACCAAAATGGTTATTCATCGTTCACCTCATTCGCTATATATTGACGTATATAGCGATATTTTAGGCAAAGAACGACATTTGCGCACGCTATTTTTTCATGCTTGTTTAAGACGTAATCCTGTAAGAGATAAACCCATCAGGAGAGATATTTATCGAACCATTTCAGCGTCCTTTGCCAGGCAAGATCGGCGGCAGATTTGTCATAACGGGGCGTGGAATCATTATGGAATCCGTGATTAACCCCCGGATATATATACGCCTCATAGACCTTATTATTGGCTTTCAACGCCGCCTCGTAAGCAGGCCAGCCCTCGTTGATTCGGGTGTCCAGTTCCGCGTAGTGCAACAGTAAAGGCGCTTCAATCTTCGCCACATCGGCAGTGGGTGCCTGACGACCATAAAACGGCACCGCGCAGGCCAGTTCCGGGTAAGCGACCGCTGCCGCGTTCGATACGCCACCGCCATAGCAAAATCCAGTAATACCCACTTTGCCTGTCGCTTGCGGATAGCTTTGCATAAACTCAATCGCGGCAAAGAAATCATTCATCAGTTTGGTTGGATCAACCTGCTGTTGCAGCTCACGACCTTTATCATCATTACCCGGATAACCTCCAACGGAACTTAAGCCGTCAGGTGCCAGGGCGATATATCCCGCCTTCGCCACTCGCCGCGTCACATCTTCGATATACGGATTCAGCCCTCGATTCTCATGCACCACTACCACGGCTGGCGTTTTGCCGCTCATTTTTGCGGGCTTCACCAGATAACCCCGTACCTCGCCGTGACCATTTGGCGAGGGATACGTGATGTACTCTGCAACAATTTCCGGGTCGGTAAACTCTACCTGAGTCGCCAGCGCATAATTTGGCTTGAGCAAATCAAACAGCGCTAATGCCGTCATCCCGCCCACCGCATACTTCGCCGCAAGGTTGAGGAACTCACGTTTCGAGATTTTCCCGTGAGCGTAATAGTCGTAGTAATCCAGCAACTCTTGTGGGAAATCTTTGGCGGTTAAACGCGGCATCGTTGCACTCCTCAACTGGTGTTTTTTTAAGCAAAGCATAAGCGCGTGTTTTTGCCCAGTTTTTCGTCACTCTGTGAGCCAGACTACGGGATACGCGCTGGCGAATCGCTAAACTAGAAACATTGTTTCGAAATTGAACGATGGAAAGGAGAGGTCATGGTCTGGTTAGCGAATCCCGAACGTTACGGGCAGATGCAGTACCGCTATTGCGGAAAAAGTGGTTTACGCCTGCCCGCGTTATCGCTCGGTTTATGGCACAATTTCGGTCACGTTAACGCGCTGGAATCACAGCGTGCGATCCTGCGTAAAGCGTTTGATTTAGGCATTACGCACTTTGATTTAGCCAACAATTACGGGCCGCCTCCAGGAAGCGCAGAAGAGAACTTTGGTCGCCTGCTGCGCGAGGATTTTGCCGCTTATCGCGATGAACTGATTATCTCTACCAAAGCCGGATACGATATGTGGCCCGGCCCGTACGGCTCTGGCGGCTCACGTAAATACCTGCTCGCCAGCCTCGACCAAAGCCTGAAGCGTATGGGGCTTGAGTATGTCGATATCTTTTACTCTCATCGCGTCGATGAAAATACGCCGATGGAAGAAACCGCCTCTGCGCTGGCTCATGCGGTACAAAGCGGTAAGGCGCTGTATGTCGGGATCTCCTCTTACTCGCCAGAGCGGACGCAAAAAATGGTTGAGTTGCTGCACGAGTGGAAAATTCCGCTGTTAATTCATCAACCTTCGTACAATTTACTGAACCGCTGGGTGGATAAAAGCGGCCTGCTGGATACCCTGCAAAATAACGGCGTGGGCTGCATTGCCTTTACTCCACTGGCTCAGGGATTGCTGACCGGAAAATATCTCAACGCTATTCCGCAAGATTCACGGATGCATCGTGAAGGGAATAAAGTTCGTGGTCTGACGCCGAAAATGCTCACCGAAGCCAACCTCAACAGCCTGCGCTTATTGCATGAAATGGCACAGCAGCGTGGACAATCAATGGCGCAAATGGCGTTAAGCTGGTTGCTGAAAGATGAGCGAGTGACGTCGGTATTGATTGGAGCCAGCCGCGCGGAGCAACTTGAGGAGAACGTGCAGGCGCTGAATAATCTGACATTTAGCACCGAGGAGCTGGCGCAGATTGATCAGCATATCGCCGATGGAGAGCTGAATCTGTGGCAGGCGTCTTCCGATAAATGACCTGTTAATAACGGGCGCGAGAACCGCGCCCGAATCAGATCAGTGATTATGACGAGTCAGTCGGTCAAGATAGCCCATCACAAATGCAGAGAGCACAAACGTCAGATGGATAATGACGTACCACATCAGTTTGTTATCAGGGACATTTTTCGCATCCATAAAGACGCGCAGTAAGTGAATGGAAGAAATTGCCACAATCGACGCTGCTACTTTGTTTTTCAGCGACGTTGCGTCCATTTTCCCCAGCCAGTTCAGCTTCTCTTTGTTCTCGGAGATATCCAACTGCGAGACGAAATTCTCATAACCGGAAAACATCACCATCACCAGCAAACCGCCAACCAGTGTCATATCCACCAGCGACAGCAACACGAGGATCAAATCTGATTCCGCCATCGAGAAGATATTCGGCAGTACGTGAATAATCTCCTGGAAGAACTTCAGCGCCAGGGCAACTAACGCCAGCGAAAGGCCAAAGTACACGGGGGCAAGCAGCCAGCGAGAAGCATACATTGCATTTTCAAGAAAACGTTCCATACATTCCTGTCGTGTAGTTAAAACGGGCAACAGTATATCGCAATTGAGTAAACAGCACGCAACAGCAAATCAACATATACGTTAAACCTTTGTCGCATAAATCCGAAGTTTAGGGATCTTCCTGGTTCCCTTATCAACGCATCGAGAGCGTCTACCCTTAAAGGACGTTGAACCTGAAGGGAGAAAAACGATGTCTCATTTAAAAGACCCGACCACGCAGTATTACACTGGTGAATATCCCAAACAGAAACAACCGACGCCAGGCATCCAGGCGAAGATGACACCGGTACCGGATTGCGGCGAGAAAACCTATGTTGGTAGCGGTCGCCTGAAAGATCGTAAAGCACTGGTGACAGGGGGCGATTCCGGAATCGGTCGCGCTGCCGCCATTGCTTACGCGCGTGAAGGGGCTGACGTGGCGATCAGTTATCTTCCCGTAGAAGAACAAGACGCTCAGGATGTGAAAAAGATCATTGAAGAATGCGGACGCAAAGCCGTCCTGCTGCCAGGCGATTTAAGCGATGAGAAATTCGCCCGTTCGCTGGTTCACGAAGCGCACAAGGCGTTAGGCGGGCTGGATATTATGGCGCTGGTCGCCGGGAAACAGGTTGCCATTACTGATATTGCAGACCTCACCAGCGAACAGTTTCAAAAGACCTTTGCCATTAACGTTTTCGCGCTGTTCTGGCTAACCCAGGAAGCGATCCCCCTGCTACCGAAAGGTGCCAGTATCATCACCACTTCGTCAATCCAGGCATACCAGCCAAGCCCGCATTTACTGGACTATGCGGCTACGAAGGCGGCGATTCTGAACTACAGCCGTGGCCTGGCAAAACAGGTCGCGGAGAAAGGTATTCGTGTGAATATTGTCGCACCTGGCCCGATCTGGACAGCACTGCAAATTTCCGGCGGGCAAACGCAGGATAAGATCCCGCAGTTTGGTCAGAAAACGCCGATGAAGCGTGCGGGGCAACCGGCGGAACTGGCCCCTGTATATGTTTATCTGGCAAGTCAGGAGTCGAGCTACGTCACCGCAGAAGTGCATGGCGTGTGCGGCGGCGAGCATTTAGGCTAAAAAAATGCCCGGTTGTGAAAAGCAACCGGGCATCATTTTTATTTCGCTTTCGCAGTTTCTTCGCCGACCAGACCTATCTTCAGGTAACCCGCCTGATGCAGCGTATCCATTACCTTCATCAACGTCTCGTAATCGACGGTTTTGTCCGCTCGGAAGAAGATGGTGGTGTCTTTCTTGCCTTCGGTTAACGCATTCAACGCCGTAATCATTGTTTCATCGGTGACCGGATCGTTACCGATAAACATCGAGTTGTCTGCCTTCACCGACAGATAAACCGGTTTTTCCGGGCGCGGCTGCGGCGTGCTGGTAGAAGCAGGCAAGTTCACCTTCACATCTACCGTCGCTAACGGTGCCGCCACCATAAAGATAATCAGCAGAACCAACATCACGTCGATAAACGGCGTCACGTTGATATCATGCATTTCGCCGTTATCGTCGAGGTTTTCGTTAAGATGCATTGCCATCGGACATTATCCTGCGCGTAATTTTTGTGCGACACGAACCGGATGCGCAGCGGCGCTGGCTTCCAGATCCAGGTCACGGCTTTGCAGCAACAATACCTGCGCTGCAACATCACCCAGCATCGCTTTAAAGCCGCCAATCTGGCGTGCAAATACGTTATAGATAACGACCGCCGGAATCGCTGCCACGAGGCCGATTGCCGTTGCTAACAGAGCTTCTGCGATACCCGGCGCAACGACTGCCAGGTTAGTAGTCTGCGTTTGCGCGATACCAATAAAGCTGTTCATGATGCCCCAGACCGTACCAAACAGACCAACGAACGGCGAAATCGCGCCGATGGTTGCCAGATAGCCGTTACCACGGCCCATTTGACGACCTACTGCGGCGACCCGACGCTCCAGACGGAAGCTGGTACGTTCTTTAATACCTTCGTTATCGTCGCTGCCTTCTGACAGTTCCAGCTCATTCTGCGCTTCATTGAGCAAATGCAGGCTTAAGCTTTTGCTACCAAAATCAGCGGCGATATCGTTGGCCTGGTTTAAGGAACGCGCTTCAGCCAGCAGTTGCTGCTCGCGCTTAAGGCGACGCTTCTGATTGAAGAACTCTACGCTCTTACTGAAGAAGATTGCCCAGGTGACTACGGAGGCCAAAATAAGCCCAATCATCACGCACTTAACGACAATATCGGCGTGCTGATACATACCCCAGACGGAAAGGTCCGTCTGCATTAAATTATTACCCACTGTGTATCTCCAGGACGCAAGTCACAAAATCTGCGCATAATAATATCAAAACGACGTCGAATTGATAGTCGTTCTCATTACTATTTGCATACTGCCGTACCTTTGCTTTCTTTTCCTTGCGTTTACGCAGTAAAAAAGTCACCAGCACGCCATTTGCGAAAATTTTCTGCTTTATGCCAATTCTTCAGGATGCGCCCGCGAATATTCATGCTAGTTTAGACATCCAGACGTATAAAAACAGGAATCCCGAGATGGCGGACAAAAAGCTTGATACTCAACTGGTGAATGCAGGACGCAGCAAAAAATACACTCTCGGCGCGGTAAATAGCGTGATTCAGCGCGCTTCTTCGCTGGTCTTTGACAGTGTGGAAGCCAAAAAACACGCAACGCGCAATCGCGCCAATGGCGAGTTGTTCTATGGACGGCGCGGAACGTTAACCCATTTCTCCTTACAACAAGCGATGTGCGAACTGGAAGGTGGCGCAGGCTGCGTGCTGTTCCCCTGCGGGGCGGCGGCGGTTGCTAATTCTATTCTTGCTTTTGTCGAACAGGGCGATCATGTGTTGATGACCAACACCGCCTATGAACCGAGTCAGGATTTCTGTAGCAAAATCCTCAGCAAACTGGGCGTAACGACATCGTGGTTTGATCCGCTGATTGGCGCAGATATCGTTAAACATGTGCAGCCAAACACTAAAATCGTGTTTCTGGAATCCCCAGGCTCCATCACCATGGAAGTCCACGACGTTCCGGCGATTGTTGCCGCCGTGCGCAATGTGGTGCCAGATGCCATCATTATGGTCGATAACACCTGGGCGGCCGGTGTGCTGTTTAAGGCGCTGGATTTTGGCATTGATGTTTCCATTCAGGCCGCTACCAAATATCTGGTGGGGCATTCAGATGCGATGATTGGCACTGCCGTGTGCAATGCACGTTGCTGGGAGCAGCTGCGGGAGAATGCCTATCTGATGGGCCAGATGGTCGATGCCGATACCGCCTATATAACCAGCCGTGGCCTGCGCACTTTGGGTGTTCGCCTGCGTCAACATCATGAAAGCAGTCTGAAAGTGGCTGAATGGCTGGCAGAACATCCCCAAGTAGCGCGAGTTAACCACCCTGCTCTGCCTGGCAGTAAAGGCCACGAATTCTGGAAACGAGACTTTACAGGTAGCAGCGGGCTATTTTCCTTTGTGCTTAAGAAAAAGCTCAATGATGAAGAGCTGGCGAACTATCTGGATAACTTCAGTTTATTCAGCATGGCCTACTCGTGGGGCGGGTATGAATCGTTGATCCTGGCAAATCAACCAGAACATATCGCCGCCATTCGTCCACAAGGCGAGATCGATTTTAGCGGGACCTTGATTCGCCTGCATATTGGTCTGGAAGATGTCGACGATCTGATTGCCGATCTGGACGCCGGTTTTGCGCGAATTGTATAACATTGCCACTTTTGGACAATTTTGCAGACATTTTATTGTGAAAAGTCTTAAATTGTTGCGTCCGGGATCAAGGCGTCCCGGACGATTCAGGAGTACAATAGGCAGATAAAGGCTTAAACGCTGTTCCACAGGAAAGTCCATGGCTGTTATTCAAGATATCATCGCTGCGCTCTGGCAACACGACTTTGCCGCGCTGGCGGATCCTCATATTGTTAGCGTTGTTTACTTTGTCATGTTTGCCACGCTGTTTTTAGAAAACGGCCTGCTGCCCGCCTCATTTTTGCCAGGCGACAGCTTGTTGATATTGGCTGGCGCATTGATTGCCCAGGGGGTTATGGATTTTCTGCCTACGATTGCGATTCTGACCGCCGCAGCAAGTCTGGGCTGCTGGCTAAGTTATATTCAGGGGCGCTGGTTAGGGAATACCAAAACGGTGAAAGGCTGGCTGGCACAGCTTCCTGCTAAATATCACCAGCGCGCCACCTGCATGTTTGACCGCCACGGTCTGCTGGCGCTGCTGGCTGGACGTTTTCTTGCATTTGTCCGTACGCTGCTGCCAACCATGGCAGGAATTTCCGGTTTGCCAAACCGCCGTTTCCAGTTTTTCAACTGGTTAAGCGGATTGCTGTGGGTCAGCGTGGTAACCAGTTTCGGCTATGCCTTAAGTATGATTCCGTTCGTTAAACGCCATGAAGATCAGGTAATGACGTTCCTGATGATCCTGCCAATTGCCTTGTTAACCGCTGGCTTGTTAGGCACGCTGTTTGTGGTGATTAAAAAAAAATACTGTAACGCCTGACGATTTTCCCCGTTCCCGGTTGCTGTACCGGGAACGTATTTAATTCCCCTGCATCGCCCGCATTCTTGCCGCATCTTCCCCCGGCGTCACACCAAAGTAACGTTTAAACTCACGGCTAAATTGCGATGCGCTTTCGTAACCGACGCGCATCGCTGCCGCACTGGCTTTCATGCCGTCGTGGATGATCATCATCCGCGCCTTATGCAGACGGTAATTCTTCAAATACTGCAACGGCGAGGTGCTGGTGACAGACTTAAAATTATGGTGGAACGCCGATACGCTCATGTTGGCTTCTGCCGCCAGTTGCTCGACGCTCAGGTTTTCGGTGTATTTATTCTCAATCCGTTTCAGCACGCGACTAATCAGGCTGAAGTGAGTCTGGCGGCTGACCAGCGCCAGTAACGCGCCGCCGCAAGGTCCGGTCAGCACGTAGTACAGAATTTCGCGGATGATCTGTTTGCCGAGAATACGCGCATCCAGTGGTCGCTCCATCACGTCGAGTAACCGCTCCGCCGCGCATAAAATCTCTTCTGATAACGTGGCAGAGTTAATCCCGCTGGCTGCCATCGACGGCTGGAAATGCTCATCTTCGCCAATGTCCATCAACAGTTCCTGTAACTGCAAAATATCGAAATTGAGACGCAACCCTGCCAGCGGCACCTCTGACGTGGCATAGGTTTCGCACTCAAACGGCAACGGCACCGTCAGCAGCAGGTATTCATTGGCATCATAACGAAACACGCGTTCATTGATATAACCGATTTTATGCCCGGAAAAGAGAATTATGATGCCAGGCTCGTACATTACCGGTGTACGTGCGAAAGGCGTCTCGCCATACAACAAACGCACATCGGGCAACAGCCCTGACAAACAATTTTCTTTATTTTTCAGTTTATTAACTTTATCCGCCAGCAAGCGGCAAATCTCTTCACGTTTCATATCGCGTAATTTCTTAGGAATAATGCGGCAATTTGATTGTGCGCAATTTTGTAGCATTTCTCCAGCACTCTGGAGAAATAGGCAAGACATTGGCAGAAATGAGCATTGAGAGCCAGGGCGCTGGCGATCACAATGAAAAACATCAGGCAGATCGTTCTCTGCCCTCATATTGGCCCAGCAAAGGGAGCAAGTAATGAACAACTTTAATCTGCACACCCCAACCCGCATTCTGTTTGGTAAAGGCGCAATCGCTGGTTTACGCGAACAAATTCCTCACGATGCTCGCGTATTGATTACCTACGGTGGCGGCAGCGTGAAAAAAACCGGCGTTCTCGATCAAGTTCTGGATGCCCTGAAAGGCATGGACGTGCTGGAATTTGGCGGTATTGAGCCAAACCCGGCTTATGAAACGCTGATGAACGCCGTGAAACTGGTTCGCGAACAAAAAGTGACTTTCCTGCTGGCAGTTGGCGGCGGTTCTGTACTGGACGGCACCAAATTTATCGCCGCAGCGGCTAACTATCCGGAAAATATCGATCCGTGGCACATTCTGCAAACGGGCGGTAAAGAGATTAAAAGCGCCATCCCGATGGGCTGTGTGCTGACGCTGCCAGCAACCGGTTCAGAATCCAACGCAGGTGCGGTGATCTCCCGTAAAACCACAGGCGACAAGCAGGCGTTCCATTCTGCCCATGTTCAGCCCGTATTTGCCGTGCTCGATCCGGTTTATACCTACACCCTGCCGCCGCGTCAGGTGGCTAACGGCGTAGTGGACGCCTTTGTACACACCGTGGAACAGTATGTTACCAAACCGGTTGATGCCAAAATTCAGGACCGTTTCGCAGAAGGCATTTTGCTGACGCTGATCGAAGATGGTCCGAAAGCCCTGAAAGAGCCAGAAAATTACGATGTGCGCGCCAACGTCATGTGGGCGGCGACTCAGGCGCTGAACGGTTTGATCGGCGCTGGCGTACCGCAGGACTGGGCAACGCATATGCTGGGCCACGAACTGACTGCGATGCACGGTCTGGATCACGCGCAAACACTGGCTATCGTCCTGCCTGCACTGTGGAATGAAAAACGCGATACCAAGCGCGCTAAGCTGCTGCAATATGCTGAACGCGTCTGGAATATCACTGAAGGTTCAGACGATGAGCGTATTGACGCCGCGATTGCCGCAACCCGCAATTTCTTTGAGCAATTAGGCGTGCCGACCCACCTCTCCGACTACGGTCTGGACGGCAGCTCCATCCCGGCTTTGCTGAAAAAACTGGAAGAGCACGGCATGACCCAACTGGGCGAAAATCATGACATTACGCTGGATGTCAGCCGCCGTATATACGAAGCCGCCCGCTAAGCTTTTTACGCCTCAAACTTTCGTTTTCGGGCATTTCGTCCAGACTTAAGTTCACAACACCTCACCGGAGCCTGCTCCGGTGAGTTCATATAAAGGAGGAACGTATGGCTAATCCAACCGTTATTAAGCTACAGGATGGCAATGTCATGCCCCAGCTGGGACTGGGCGTCTGGCAAGCAAGTAATGAGGAAGTAATCACCGCCATTCAAAAAGCGTTAGAAGTGGGTTATCGCTCGATTGATACCGCCGCGGCCTACAAGAACGAAGAAGGTGTCGGCAAAGCCCTGAAAAATGCCTCAGTCAACAGAGAAGAACTGTTCATCACCACTAAGCTGTGGAACGACGACCACAAGCGCCCCCGCGAAGCCCTGCTCGACAGCCTGAAAAAACTCCAGCTTGATTATATCGACCTCTATTTAATGCACTGGCCCGTTCCCGCTATCGACCATTATGTCGAAGCATGGAAAGGCATGATCGAATTGCAAAAAGAGGGATTAATCAAAAGCATCGGCGTGTGCAACTTCCAGATCCATCACCTGCAACGCCTGATTGATGAAACTGGCGTGACGCCTGTGATAAACCAGATCGAACTTCACCCGCTGATGCAACAACGCCAACTACATGCCTGGAACGCGACACACAAAATACAGACCGAATCCTGGAGTCCATTAGCGCAAGGTGGGAAAGGTGTTTTCGATCAGAAAGTCATTCGCGATCTGGCAGATAAATACGGCAAAACACCTGCGCAAATTGTTATCCGCTGGCATCTGGATAGCGGCCTGGTGGTGATCCCAAAATCGGTCACACCTTCACGCATTGTCGAAAACTTTGATGTCTGGGATTTCCGTCTCGACAAAGACGAACTTGGCGAAATTGCAAAACTCGATCAGGGCAAGCGTCTCGGTCCCGATCCTGACCAGTTCGGCGGCTAACGTGCAAATTCTCCCGGTGGCGGTAATGTTCCGCTACCGGACTTTTCAGAAATCATTTATTCCCCTCGCGTCCCGCCCGTTGCTACTCTTCCTTGTTCAGGAATGTCAAATATAAGGACATCATCATGCAGAGCCGGAAGCTCTTAAAAGAACAACTCATCTATATCCGGGATAAACGCAACGGAGAGGTGAAAAACAGATGAAAATAATACTTCTGTTTTTAGCAGCCCTGGCAAGTTTTACCGTACACGCACAGCCCCCCTCACAGACCGTAGAACAAACAGTCCGGCATATTTATCAGAACTATAAATCAGATGCCACTGCCCCTTATTTTGGTGAAACCGGAGAGCGAGCGATAACTTCTGCGCGTATTCAACAGGCGCTTACCCTGAACGACAATCTTACGCTGCCGGGCAATATTGGCTGGCTGGATTATGATCCGGTTTGTGATTGTCAGGATTTTGGCGATCTGGTGTTAGAAAGCGTAGCGATAACCCAACCTGACGCCGATCATGCCGATGCCGTTGTGCGCTTTCGTATCTTTAAAGACGATAAAGAAAAGACCATGCAGACACTGAAAATGGTGGCGGAAAATGGTCGTTGGGTCATTGACGATATTGTCAGCAATCATGGCAGCGTCTTACAAGCAGTTAATAGCGAGAATGAAAAAACGCTGGCCGCTATAGCTTCGTTGCAAAAAGAACAGCCGGAAGCCTTTGTTGCCGAACTCTTTGAACATATTGCTGATTATAGCTGGCCGTGGACGTGGGTGGTTTCCGACTCTTACCGCCAGGCGGTCAATGCCTTCTATAAAACCACCTTCAAGACTGCCAACAATCCCGATGAAGATATGCAAATAGAACGGCAATTTATTTACGACAATCCGATCTGTTTTGGCGAAGAGTCGCTATTTTCACGTGTTGATGAAATCCGTGTCCTGGAGAAAACCGCCGATTCCGCCCGCATTCATGTTCGTTTTACGCTGACCAATGGCAACAACGAAGAGCAAGAACTGGTTTTACAGCGGCGCGAAGGGAAATGGGAAATCGCTGATTTTATCCGCCCGAACAGCGGCAGCCTACTTAAACAGATTGAGGCAAAAACCGCCGCCAGATTAAAGCAATGAGCTGAATTAAATAACAATTAGCCGGAACAATAAATAAAAGGGAACACTATATGAAAACGATTTTCACCGTGGGAGCTGTTGTTCTGGCAACCTGCTTGCTCAGTGGCTGCGTCAATGAGCAAAAGGTCAATCAGCTGGCGAGCAATGTGCAAACATTAAATGCCAAAATCGCCCGGCTTGAGCAGGATATGAAAGCATTACGCCCACAAATCTATGCTGCCAAATCCGACGCTAACAGAGCCAATACGCGTCTTGATGCACAGGACTATTTCGACTGCCTGCGCTGCTTGCGTATGTACGCAGAATGATAAAAAAATCCCCGGCAGCATTCTGTTACCGGGGATATTTTTTAACGTCCAACCGCCGCTTTAGGGCGTTTCTTCGCACCAGCATTCTGCAGGCGAGATTGCGTAGACGACGCTTTTTTTGCCGTAGCAGGCGTCTGACGCTGGGTCGCCATCGGCGTATGTTTAGTCAACGCCGGACGGGTATTGCGGTTCTGACGGCGAGCTTCACGCATCTCTTCAATGGTTGGCGCAGGCACTAAGCAATCGCGACGGCTGCCAATCAGATGCTTTTTGCCCATCGCTTCCAGCGCCTGGCGGATTAACGGCCAGTTTGCCGGATCGTGGTAACGCAACAACGCTTTATGCAGGCGACGCTGCTTGTCGCCCTTAGGTACGAAGACGTCTTCACTCTTATAACCAATCTTCGCCAGCGGGTTTTTGCCGGTGTAATACATGGTGGTCGAGTTAGCCAGCGGCGACGGATAGAAGTTCTGCACCTGGTCGAGGCGGAAGCGATGCTTTTTCAGCCATAGCGCCAGATTCACCATATCTTCATCACGCGTACCCGGGTGCGCGGAGATGAAATACGGGATCAGATACTGTTCTTTACCTGCCTGTTTCGAGTAAGTATCGAACAGCTCTTTAAAGCGGTCATAGCTGCCCATGCCCGGCTTCATCATCTTCGATAACGGCCCTTCTTCGGTATGTTCCGGGGCAATCTTCAGATAACCGCCAACGTGATGGGTCGCCAGCTCTTTGATATAGCGCGGATCTTCTACGGCGATGTCATAACGCACACCAGAGGCAATCAGGATCTTTTTAATGCCTTTCAGATCGCGCGCACGGCGATAGAGGTTGATCGTCGGTTCGTGGTTAGTGTCCATATGCGGACAAATATCCGGATAAACGCACGACAAACGACGGCAGGTTTGCTCAGCGCGTGGCGATTTGCAACGCAACATATACATGTTGGCAGTAGGCCCACCGAGATCGGAAATCACGCCCGTAAAACCTGGAACAGTGTCGCGGATCGCTTCGATCTCATTGATGATCGAATCTTCCGAACGGCTCTGAATAATGCGCCCTTCATGCTCGGTCATAGAACAGAAAGAACAGCCACCAAAGCAGCCACGCATAATGTTGACCGAGAAACGGATCATTTCGTAAGCCGGAATACGAGCATTGCCATAGGCCGGATGCGGCACGCGCTTGTACGGCAGCGCAAAAACGCTGTCCATCTCTTCGGTAGAGAGCGGAATAGCAGGCGGGTTGATCCACACATAGCGGTCGCCATGTTTTTGCATCAATGCGCGGGCGCAGCCTGGGTTAGTTTCGTGGTGCAGAATACGCGAAGCATGGGCGTACAGCACTTTATCGCCCTTCACTTTCTCGAAAGAAGGCAGCAATACGTAGGTTTTTTCCCACGGTTTCGGGCGCGGCGGCTGCACGGTTACGGCTTTCGCTTCCTGCTTTTTCGGCGCAACAGGTTTGTTATCCGCGCACGGCAGATCTTCGCCATACGGATGCGGGATCGGGTCGATTTTCCCAGGAGTATCAAGACGGGTGGAATCCACGCCGCTCCAGCCTGGCAACGCCTCTTTTACGATAATTGCGGTATTACGCACATCGCGGATTTCACTAATCGGCTCGCCCATCGCCAGACGGTGCGCCACTTCCACCAGCGGACGCTCACCGTTACCAAACATCAGCATGTCGGCTTTCGAATCCACCAACACGGAACGGCGCACGGTATCGGACCAGTAATCATAATGCGCGGTACGGCGCAGGCTGGCCTCAATACCGCCGAGGATCACCGGCACATCTTTCCACGCCTCTTTACAACGTTGGGTATAAACCAGTGTGGCGCGATCCGGACGCTTACCCGCGACATTATCTGGCGTGTAGGCATCGTCATGACGTAAACGGCGATCGGCAGTGTAACGGTTGATCATCGAATCCATGTTGCCTGCGGTAACGCCGAAAAAGAGATTCGGTTTACCCAGACGCATGAAATCGTCTTTGCTGCTCCAGTCTGGCTGGGCGATGATCCCGACACGAAAGCCTTGCGCTTCCAGCATACGACCGCAAATCGCCATCCCGAAGCTTGGGTGATCAACATATGCATCACCTGTTACCAAAATGATGTCGCAGCTATCCCAGCCAAGTTGATCCATCTCTTCACGAGACATCGGCAAAAACGGTGCCGGTCCAAAACAGGCGGCCCAGTACTGCGGCCAGGAGAACAGGTCGCGATCCGGTTGGATCAGGGAGATAGAGCTCATTTTGCTTCCAGAAATGATAAAAAAATAATCAAAGGCCGGGGATTATAAGCCGGAACGAAAGAGAAATCGAAAGGTATTCCATACTCGCCCTCCTCGGGCGAGTATGAAGATTACGGTACCGGATTGACTAACAGTTGCCCTATCGAGCCACGGTCCGCCATTTCCAGCGTCTGACTGTTGAAGTAGAACGGGAAGTGCGCCCAGGAAGGCTGACCGAAATAAACCAGCAGCTCCACTTGTCCGTCAACCCAAACGGTATCTTTCCAGCCTCTGTCCTCCGGGAACGGCATCGCGCCATTCACGTTACGGATCTGGAACATCACGCCTTCAATATGGAACGCTTGCGGCTCGTCCGCGCGTACCGTCCAGCGTTCCCACGTTCCTTGCTGCGCGGTGACATCAATACGGTTAACGTCCCACAGTTGTCCATTAATACCCGGGTCATCACCCAGACTGATATCACGACTGCGAATCGGCGAACCAGCCATGATTTCAGTTGGCAGCAAGCGCATCGGAAGACTGTCTGTGACCAGCGGCAGAAGGCCGGTTGGGCGCAGCGTTAGCACCAGCGTAGAAACCAGAATGCTGGATGGCTCAAAGAAGCCACGAATACGATCAACAATGCTCGCCGCTTCGCCACAGGTGATCGACACTTCATCACCGTTGCTCATATCCACCAGAATCTCACGACGCTCGCCCGGTGCCAGCGAAAGTTGCTTCACCGATACAGGAGCGGGCAGGAATCCCTGATCGCCAGAAATCACATGTAACGGGCGACCATCGCTCATCTGTAGTTGATAGCGACGAGAGTTCGACGCGTTCAGCAGTCGCAAGCGCACCCAGCCTCGCGAGACTTCAACGTACGGGCTTTGTACACCGTTAACCAGCAGTGTGTCACCAACAAAGCCGCCGCTTCCCGGTTCGTTGTATTCTGGCGTACCAAAGTTGTCCAGCCGTTTATCCTGGATAATGACCGGAAAATCATCCACACCATAATGGTTGGGGATAGGCAGCGACTTGCTGACTTCATCTTCCACCAGCCACATTCCGGCAAGGCCGTTATAGACCTGCTGAGCCGTGCGGTTGGGAGTATTGGCGTGATACCACAGAGTAGCTGCGTTCTGGCGAATGGGCAGTACGGGTGCCCAGTCAGCGTTTGGCGACATCATCCGTGCCGGACCGCCCATCAGCGGGCCTGGTACCTGTAGCCCGGCCACCGTCATTGAGACATTTTCTGTCAGGCGGTTGCTGTAAATAAGCTTAACATCGTCGCCCTTCCATACGCGGATAGTCGGCCCCAGGTAACGACCATTGATTCCCCAAACCGACGCGCGTGTCCCTGGCGTAAATGACCAGTGCGCACGTTGTACAGTCATAAACAGCGGTTGCCCACGGCGAGATTCAAGCAGCGGCGGAACGGGTAGCGGTTGCTGTTGCCCGGCTGCGCTGGCCTTCAGGGGAACAGCGCCTGCACAAAGTGCAATCCCCGATGCCTGAATGAACTGACGCCGACTGAGTGACATATTTGCTCCATGTAAAACTGGCTAAAGTAATACCGTACAGGAAAGTGTTCCCCGCAAAAATACAGATTGCCGACTTAAACTTTTCCGGCGGCTTCGCGCTCTGCGACTTCTTTATCGAGCTCAGCGATTTTTTGTTCCATTATCGAACGACAATGGGCAGCCAACTCGCGAACCTGATCTTTGCCATACTGACTGACGTCAATTGGCGGCAGCATTTCGACAATCACCAGACCGTTGTGTAGCCGATTAAGATTAATCTTATTCGAAGTTGTAGAGACGCACACGGGAATAATCGGGACGCCCGCCGCAATTGCCGCGTGAAATGCCCCGGTCTTGAACGGTAGCAGGCCGCGACCACGGCTGCGGGTTCCTTCCGGGAACATCCAGATGGAAATACGGCGTTTTTTGAAGTGATTCACGACTTCCGCAATAGTGCCGTGAGCTTTAGTGCGATTGTTTCTGTCGATCAATAAGTTGCCGGTTAACCAGTACAACTGCCCGAAGAAGGGGATCCACAGCAAGCTCTTTTTCCCTACCGTCACCGTCGGCGGTTGCACAATGTTCGATGCTGTCACCATGTCATAGTTGTTCTGGTGGTTAGCGATATAGATAGCATTGCCGTAGCTTTCAGCATCCGCAGGTTTGCGGCACTCAACTTTCAGGCCGAACAGCGGTGCAAGACGACCAAACATATGCCCAAAGGTGGCCACATGTTTCGGGTTACGCGGGCTGAAAAGGCAGTAAATGGAGCCGAATACACAGACTAAGATGCTGTAAATCACGGTAATAATAAGACGAAAGATATATAGCATAACACCCTCTGAAGGTCTGAGAGACTGGCATTGTACGTCACCTGAAATCAGGTTAGGGCATTGTTAAAAGCCGCTCTCTGGAAAAGCGTATTGTTAATCGCAACGCATGAATAAACAACGGTTTCAAGGGAATTTTTATCGTTTCCGGGGGTTGAATACGCTGCCGGATGACGACTTAACGTTTCATCCGGCGTTCCTTGCAAGCGGGAGGAAACAGCGCCCTCCCCGGCATATTACTCTTCGCTATCACCGCTGCTGGCACGGCGAGGAGAGTCGATCTCAACACGATCGATACGCTGCAAACCGCGCATCAACGTACCGCGGCGTCCACGTTCGCCAGTGACTTTCTGTAGCTCTTCCGGACGCAGTTTAATTTTGCGTTTCCCAACATGAATGGTCAGCGTGCTTTGCGGCGGCAGAACGTACAGTTGCGCAAGACCATCCTCGCCACGCGCGGCTTCTGCCGATGGAATGTTGATAATCTTGTTGCCTTTGCCCTTCGACAGCTGCGGCAGATCGCTTACCGGGAACATCAACATACGGCCTGCCTGAGTGATTGCCAGCAGCATATCGGAAGCATCTTCAATCACCACCGGCGGCATAACATGGGCATTTTCCGGTAAGGTGATCAAAGCTTTACCTGCACGGTTACGCGCCACCAGATCGTTAAAGGTGCAGACGAAACCGTAACCCGCATCGGAAGCCATCAGCAGTTTCTGATCGTCGCTTTCCATCAGCATATGGTCAACGGTCGCTCCAGGCGGCAACGTTAATTTGCCGGTGAGCGGCTCGCCCTGACCACGCGCCGACGGCAGCGTAATCGGGTCGATGGCATAGCTACGACCGGTGGAATCAACAAACACTACCGGTTGGTTGCTCTTACCTTTCACCGCCGCTTTGAAGCTATCGCCCGCTTTATAATTCAGGCCCGGCGCGTCGATATCATGGCCTTTAGCGCTGCGTACCCAGCCCATCTGCGACAGCACAATGGTGACAGGTTCAGACGGCAGCATGTCGTGCTCGCTCATCGCTTTCGCTTCTTCGCGTTCCTGCAACGGCGAACGACGTTCGTCACCGTAGGCTTGCGCGTCTGCCTGCAGTTCTTTCTTCAGCAGGTTATTCATTTTACGCTCGGAAGCCAAAATGCCCTGCAACTGGTCGCGCTCTTTTTCCAGCTCACTCTGCTCACCGCGAATCTTCATCTCTTCCAGTTTGGCAAGATGACGCAGTTTCAGTTCGAGGATCGCTTCCGCCTGGGTTTCCGTAAGGCCAAACCGCGACATCAGCGCCGGTTTCGGTTCATCTTCATTACGAATGATCTCAATCACTTCGTCGATATTGAGAAACGCCACCAGCAAACCTTCGAGGATATGCAGGCGCTTGAGGACTTTCTCCAGACGATAGTTCAGTCGGCGGCGCACGGTATCGCGGCGGAACACCAGCCATTCGGAGAGGATTTCCAGCAGGTTTTTCACCGCCGGACGACCATCCAGACCGATCATATTGAGGTTAATGCGATAGCTCTTTTCCAGATCGGTGGTAGCAAAGAGGTGGTTCATCACCTGATCCATATCCACGCGGTTGGAACGCGGCACAATCACCAGACGGGTCGGGTTCTCGTGGTCAGATTCATCGCGCAGATCGTCAACCATCGGCAGCTTTTTGTTGCGCATTTGCGCAGCAATTTGCTCCAGTACGCGCGCACCTGAAACCTGATGCGGCAATGCGCTGATAACCACCGCGCCATCTTCTTTCTTCCAAACCGCGCGAATACGCACTGAACCACGTCCGTTCTCGTAGATTTTACGAATCTCGGCGCGCGAAGTGATAATTTCCGCTTCAGTCGGATAATCCGGCCCCTGCACGATATCCAGCAGCTGATCGAGCGTGGTTTTCGGCTGGTCGATTAAGGCGATTGCCGCCTGAGCCACTTCACGCAGGTTATGCGGTGGAATATCGGTCGCCATGCCGACGGCAATACCGGTGGTGCCGTTAAGCAAAATGTTTGGCAGACGGGCAGGTAGCATTTTCGGCTCCTGCAAAGTGCCGTCGAAGTTTGGTACCCAGTCAGCCGTCCCCTGCCCCAGCTCGCTCAATAGCAGCTCGGAATATTTCGACAACCGGGATTCGGTGTAACGCATTGCCGCGAACGATTTCGGATCGTCCGGCGCGCCCCAGTTCCCCTGACCATCAACCAGCGGATAACGGTAAGAGAACGGCTGCGCCATCAGGACCATCGCTTCATAACAGGCACTATCGCCGTGCGGATGGTATTTACCCAGTACGTCACCGACGGTACGGGCCGATTTTTTAAATTTGGCGCTGGCATTCAGGCCCAGCTCAGACATCGCATACACAATGCGGCGCTGAACAGGTTTCAGACCATCACCAATAAACGGCAACGCACGGTCCATGATCACATACATGGAGTAGTTTAAGTAGGCGTTTTCCGTAAATTCATGTAGCGCAAGGCGCTCTGCCATATCGCTCATTAATTCTGATTCCTCAACTTATTCGCCAGCCTTCAAAGGGGCAATATTGCCGGAGATACTACATTATCTGCCGCGTCGAGTCACAGGAGATCAGCGTGAATAGCGCCGCCGGACGTGCTCCGACGGCGATAAAGACATCAATGTGTCTTGATATACAACTCTTTGCTGTAGACATAATCCTGAGGATTATGCAGCGGAAAACCGCCAACGTAGGGTTTAAGCAGTTTGATTAACGGCTGATAGTAGATGGGAATCAGCGGTGCCTGCTGGTTGATGATCACTTCTGCCTGCTGATACAACGCATTACGCTTTGTCGCATCAGTGATCTGCGTGGCCTGGTTTAGTAAGGCGTCATACTGCGCATTTTTCCAGTGACCGACGTTTTCTTCAATATCGCTTTTGAGCGTGTTCAGGAAGCTGGAAGCATCATTGTACGTCGCATCCCACGACTGCCGCGACAACATGAAATCACCGGTTCGTCGGGCATCAAGATAGGTTTTCCACTCCATTGTGCGCAGCGTCACCTGTGCACCCAGCCATTTTTTCCATTCGGAAGACAACGCTATCGCGGTCTTTTCATGCAGATCGTACTTGTTGTAGAACAGCTCAAAGCGTAGCGGATGAGAGGCGTCGTATCCCGCCTGTTTCAGCAAGGCTTTTGCCATCGCGACACGCTCACTCATTGGCTTTTGCAGTTCATCGAACGTCGTCGCGCTAAAGCCTTTTACCTCTGGCGGCGTCAGCGTGGTTGCGGGCGTTCTCAACCCCAGTACCTTTTGCGCAATAAGCTGTCGATCAACCGTAAGATATAGCGCCCGACGCACCCGCACATCGTTAAATGGCGGTTTCTCAAGGTTAAAGTTGTAATATTCGCTGTTCAGACGCGGGATAATTCGTAGCTCGCCAGGCAGTGATTTTTCAATGGCAGGAATTTGCTGCGCCGGAACCCAGGTGAGATCGACCTCTCCCGCGCGATAGCGGTTATAGCCGGTGACCGAATTATCCAGCGCCAGATACTCAACCTGTTGCAATACTGTATGTTGCGCATCGCGGTACTTTGGATTTTTGCGTGCAGTAATCTTTTCGTTAACTACCCACTGATCAAGCACAAAGGCACCGTTGTAAACCATGTTCTCTGGCTTACTCCAGCTATCGCCATGTTTAGCGATGACATGATGAGGAACCGGGAACAACGTCGGCCAGGCGAGCATCGTCGTAAACCAAGGAACTGGCTGCTCAAGCGTAACTTCAAGAGTACGATCATCCGTCGCTTTGATCCCCAGCGATGTAACATCTGCTTTACCCGCAACAATAGCCGCGGCATTGTTAATGTGCGCCTGTGCCAGATAGCCAGCAAAAGGGCTTGCCGTTTTCGGGTCAACCGCACGTTGCCAGCCGAGGACAAAATCCTCTGCCGTCAGAGGCTGACCGTCTGACCACTGCAAACCGCTACGTAGATGGAAAATATAGCGCTTGCCGCCGTCCAGTATCTCCCAGCGTTCAGCCTGAGCGGGCTGCACCTGGCCTTCACCGTCCATCCATACCAGACCTTCAAACAGATCCAGCACAATCTGCGCGGCAGTATTCTCCTCTACCTTTTGCGGGTCGAGCGTGCCTGGGTCGCTATGATTGTTGTAACGAAAAACTTGTTGCGGGGCGAGCGGTGTGTTGGCGGGAACGTCAGCAGCGTAGAGAGGAGCCACACTTACCAGGCTGACCAGCCATAATAAATTTCGCGTATACATGGTATTCCTTACCGGAGAAATTATAAGCCCGACAACAATACGCCTGTGGCATTGTTAGCTCAAACTTATCGCGAGTGATTTGGCTCACACTCCGGTAAAGATTCCCCATCACGCTAACGGTACATAAATATCCGTTTCCAGTCGCCGCTCTGTCATCCCTTCGGCAAGATTGGTGTAGTGAAACAGGATCGGGGCTTTGCGCATTTTTTCGCCGCTTGCAGGTAGCCAGTGGCGAATGATGCCCCATATCGTGTGTGAAATATCGTCCAGCTCGCCAACATGGCGGGCAACAGCATAACGCCCACCGGTAAGTTCGCCATTACTCACGCCATAACGATTATCGGGGATCGGTTCGCTAACGCTGCCGCAGATATCAAAGCGAAACGCTTCTGGTGCGGTGGTGGCTGGGTCGTCCCAGGCGACGCCAAAAGTCTGGCTTTGGTTAACAGGAGAAAGCCCCGTCTCTTTACGCCACATGATAAATTTCGCCACGCTGTAGTTGAGCAACTCAGGGCTACAGCGGTGCGGCAACATCGCCACAGGGATTGATGGGAAATCGATAATATTTACATCCAGTGTCAGGTTTGTCATTTTGCCTCCCTGCGAAATTATTCCCGGGAACGCGTCCCGGGAGCGGTAACAATTACGGATTTACTTTGCGGATCTGTTTGACGTCAATTTCAACAGAGTTCCAGTCTTTATCGACTTCACCCTGAATCTCAACTGTATCTTTCGGCGTCACCGTCACGCCGTTCCAGCGTTTGTGGTCGATATCAACATTGATAGTACCGCTGGCATCTTTGAACACGTAGAGATCGTCAGAGATGCGTTCAACGATATTGCCGCGCAGGGTTACCCAGGTGTCGTCACGCAGGGATTTTGCGCTTTCTACGGTCGTTACGCTGCCGTTCGGCCCCTGGAATCCTCCGGCCTGACTTTGCGTTGCCGATGGGCCAGAAAAACCGCCCTGCTCTGCTGCCATCACCGGTGCGCTGCACAGGGCCATTACTGCGATTACTGCTGCGAATTTTTTCATGTTTATTACTCCCTTTAATGTCTGTTTCCGAGCATTTAACAAGATAGTCCTTAACAACTTCTTAAGGGAAAAAAATAAAATTTAATGCTGTACAGAGCGCGTTACAACACGGTTTACTGGCAGCAAATACGGTTATCGCAGGGATGAAAAAATGCGAATTTTACTGATAGAAGATGACATGCTGATTGGCGACGGCATCAAAACGGGCCTTAGTAAAATGGGTTTTAGCATCGACTGGTTTACACAAGGTCGTCAGGGAAAAGAGGCGCTATATAGCGCGCCTTATGATGCGGTGATCCTGGATTTAACCTTACCAGGCATGGATGGTCGCGATATTTTGCGCGAATGGCGAGAAAAAGGTCAGCGTGAGCCGGTACTGATCCTGACCGCGCGCGATGCGCTGGCGGAACGTGTAGAAGGGCTGCGTCTGGGAGCTGACGATTATCTGTGTAAACCTTTTGCGTTGATAGAAGTCGCCGCCAGGCTGGAAGCTCTGATGCGCCGAACCAACGGCCAGGCCAGCAACGAGCTGCGCCACGGCAACGTCATGCTCGACCCCGGCAAACGTATCGCCACGCTGGCTGGCGAACCCTTAACGCTGAAACCAAAAGAATTTGCCCTGCTGGAATTACTGATGCGTAACGCTGGTCGGGTACTGCCGCGCAAACTGATTGAAGAGAAACTGTATACCTGGGACGAAGAGGTCACCAGTAATGCCGTTGAAGTGCATGTGCATCATCTGCGACGCAAACTCGGTAGTGATTTTATTCGTACCGTGCATGGTATTGGCTACACATTAGGTGAGAAATGAAATTTACCCAACGTCTTAGTCTGCGCGTCAGGCTGACGCTAATCTTTTTAATTCTGGCCTCAGTGACCTGGCTGCTTTCCAGCTTTGTCGCCTGGAAACAAACAACGGATAACGTCGATGAGTTGTTCGACACCCAACTGATGCTGTTTGCCAAGCGGTTAAGTACGCTCGATCTCAACGAAATCAACGCGGCAGATCGCATGGCACAGACGCCAAATAAATTAAAACACGGTCATGTTGATGACGATGCGCTGACCTTTGCCATCTTTACCCACGACGGCAGAATGGTCCTTAATGATGGCGATAACGGAGAAGATATTCCCTATAGCTATCAACGGGAAGGTTTTGCTGACGGGCAACTGGTGGGCGATAAAGATCAATGGCGTTTTGTCTGGATGACCTCACCTGATGGCAAATATCGCATCGTTGTTGGTCAGGAATGGGAATACCGTGAAGACATGGCGCTGGCGATTGTTGCCGGGCAATTGATCCCGTGGTTGGTCGCACTGCCGATTATGTTAATCATCATGATGGTACTACTGGGTCGTGAACTCGCGCCGCTGAACAAACTGGCGCTGGCACTACGTATGCGTGACCCTGACTCGGAAAAACCACTAAACGCGACTGGCGTACCCAGCGAAGTGCGTCCACTGGTTGAGTCGTTGAATCAACTGTTCGCCCGCACACATGCGATGATGGTTCGTGAACGACGCTTTACCTCTGACGCAGCTCACGAACTTCGTAGCCCGTTAACGGCGCTGAAAGTGCAAACCGAAGTTGCGCAGCTCTCTGACGATGATCCGCAGGCGCGGAAAAAAGCACTGCTCCAATTACATTCCGGGATCGATCGTGCTACTCGTCTGGTTGATCAACTGCTCACGCTATCGCGGCTGGACTCACTGGATAACCTTCAGGACGTCGCGGAGATCCCGCTTGAAGATCTCCTGCAATCGTCGGTGATGGATATTTACCACACGGCGCAGCAGGCGAACATTGACGTGCGACTGACACTCAATGCCAACGGCATCAAACGCACCGGACAACCGCTATTGCTAAGTTTGTTGGTGCGAAATTTGCTGGATAACGCCGTGCGCTACAGTCCACAGGGCAGCGTGGTGGACGTCACGCTGAATGCCGATAGTTTCATCGTGAGGGATAACGGCCCCGGTGTAACACCAGAGGCACTGGCGAGAATTGGCGAACGCTTCTATCGCCCACCCGGACAAACCGCTACCGGCAGTGGACTTGGGCTATCAATTGTCCAGCGAATCGCCAAGCTGCATGGCATGAATGTTGAGTTTGGGAATGCGGAACAAGGTGGATTTGAGACGAAGGTAAGCTGGTAAGGGTAAGATTTTTGCTAAATTCGCAAAAGACTTTGCACATTTTGCTAATTTCACCGTACCGCTCTGTGACGTACTATAGTCGGCAAACGTCTCACCTTGAGGTTAAAAAATGAGCAACATCCTGATTATCAACGGCGCGAAAAAATTCGCCCACTCCAATGGTCAACTGAACGACACCCTGACCGAAGTGGCGGATGGCACACTGCGCGACCTCGGGCATGATGTCCGCATCGTTCGCGCCGACAGCGACTACGATGTCAAAGCGGAAGTACAAAACTTTCTCTGGGCTGATGTGGTGTTCTGGCAGATGCCAGGCTGGTGGATGGGCGCGCCGTGGACAGTGAAAAAATACATTGATGATGTATTCACCGAAGGTCACGGGACTCTGTATGCCAGCGATGGTCGTACCCGCAAAGATCCGTCGAAAAAATACGGTTCTGGCGGTCTGGTACAAGGTAAAAAATATATGCTTTCCCTGACCTGGAACGCACCAATGGAAGCCTTCACCGAAAAAGATCAGTTCTTCCACGGCGTTGGTGTTGACGGTGTGTACCTGCCGTTTCATAAAGCAAACCAGTTCCTTGGCATGGAACCGCTGCCGACATTTATCGCTAATGACGTGATAAAAATGCCTGATGTTCCCCGCTATACTGAAGAATATCGCAAGCATCTTGTGGAAATTTTTGGTTAACTAGAGCTCTGGCTTTAGAAGGAGTTAACCATGATTACAGTAATCGCAGAAATCCGTACTCGTCCTGGTCAACATCACCGTCAGGCAGTGTTGGATCAGTTTGCTAAAATCGTTCCAACCGTACTGAAAGAAGAAGGTTGCCACGGCTATGCGCCAATGGTGGATTGCGCTGCTGGCGTGAGTTTCCAGTCTATGGCACCGGATTCTATCGTGATGATTGAGCAGTGGGAAAGCATCGCGCATCTTGAAGCGCATCTGCAAACCCCGCACATGAAAGCATATAGCGAAGCCGTAAAAGGTGACGTGCTGGAGATGAATATTCGTATCCTGCAGCCGGGGCTTTGACATTTCTAAAAAGAGGCCGGTGCTGCTACCGGTCTCAGCCCAGATTAGCCATTCTTTCTTCCCGTTTTCAGTCCTCGATGGAAATCGTTAATTCGCTTAATGGTTTTAACCGCACGCTGCGGCACTGCGGAAGCTACCGACCAGACAATCATTTCCAGACACAACAATACCGTACCATGTAGCGGCGTTTTCCCTTTTTCATCCCCGCGCGGAACATGAATCACAATACTGGCGTCTTTGCTAAAACGTGAATCCAGCGCGTTTGTCAGCAAAATAACAGGGATCCCCAGCCGCCTCGCCTCACGAAGCATTGTCAGCCCTTCCCGGTGCGCAGATTTTTGCGCCATCATGATCAGAACATCGCCACGTTGAAGCGCGATCAGTTGCTCGGCAAGGCCAATACCCGTACGGTTTAGTGCCGTGGCAGGCAAACCTATGCGGTTGAATAGTCGTGCGGTATAGTCCGCCAGAATACCCGAAGCGCCAATGCCAAAAATTGCGACTTGCCGTGCCTGCACCAACAACGCTACAGCTTGCGCAAGCGCGTGGCGGTTTTCAGGCTCTGACAGGACATTACAGGTATACAAATGCCCTTCAAGAACAAAGTCGATTGCGGTGTTAACATCGCTCGTCAAGTTACTCACCGTCGTAGACATCTTTTCGCTGGAACTAAGGGCTGGACCAAGCCACTGTTCCAGAGTGCGTTTCAGATCACGCAGCCCGGCAAACCCCAGGGCCTGTATAGCCCTGATAACTGTGGCATCGGAAGTGTTCAACGTGGCCGCAATTTCCATCGCCGTTTGCTCGAGTACCACTTCACGATGCTCATTAATGTAGCTGGCGACAACTCTTAACCCAGGCGTTAACTGACTCGCGCGAGTGCGAAAACGCTCACCAAAAATATCAACCCGCACTTTATCTTTCTGGATCATTTAGCCTCCGGTAGAGGTCGCCCTGCAATTTGTGATTGTATCTGCGCAGCCATCAGCCCCAGAGATGCAAAGGAGTTAGAAATTGCCTCTTCACGAGAAATCAGCACATAACGCCCGGAACGACAGGCAGTCAGAAACTGACACCATCCCGGCATGACTTTTTCCATTGCTGCCAGCTCATCCTGAGGTTTACCACCGGTGTCACCGCGCCAGGTTGCAAAAACAAAATCGGCATCCAGTTCAGGTAAACGCTCCGCGCTCACATCCATTCGCCCACCTTCAGGAATGCTCTCAATCAGCGGCGGAAAGCGAAAATCAGCATCGCGTAATACCCGCCCCAGCGAATGATAGCTATGCATCACATTAATTTTTCCCTGATTTGCCTGAATCACCGATACCGTTATTTTTTGGCTGTCCAGCGTCGCCTTCAGCGCATTGATTTGTGCCTGATAGCGGCGTTCAAGTATCGCCAGCTGCGACTGCGTTCCTGTAAGTTCTGCCAGCTTGCGGTAGATTTCTGGCGCGCCTCCTTTGAGATGATCAATGCTCACCGTGGGCGCAATTTTTTCCAGTTGTTCAATGGGCGTATTACGGGTCGGTTCTGTGATGATCAGGTCAGGCTTTGCCGCCACAATCGCTTCAATATCAATATCAGCGGTGCCAATAAAAGCGATCGATGAATTATCAAAGTCGACACCTGTCAATAACGCGCCTGATCGAATGAAATGGCTACCGTCAGGCCGGGTTCGCCCGTGGCTGGCGACAGGAGGTACACCGAGCTCAATCAGAGGAATAGTGATATCAAGATCGTGTAAAGAGACAATTCTCTTTGGATGAGCAGGAACAGTGACTTTGCGCCCTAAATCATCAGTAAAGACCTGAACAGGTTCTGTCGCGCGGGCAAAGAATGACAACAGTATCAGCAGAGAAAAAAATAAACGCATATAACTCCCATTAAAAACTGTTCCTGCGCTGCCAGAGCAGTAGCAAAAAGAATGGTCCACCAATCAATGAAATAATGATTCCGGCAGGCAGTTGCAAAGGCAAAAAAGCCAAACGACCAATGCTATCCGCCAGAATAACTAACAACGCCCCCGATACCGCGCTCCCCAGCAGTAATGTCGTCTGCCCGCCACGTAGAATAAAACGTGATATATGGGGTGCTATCAATCCGACAAAACCGATGTTACCAACACACGAAACGCAGACGGCTGTCAGGATTATTGGTGCGGCGACACGTAACAACGCCAGACGAGAACTATTCACCCCTAACCCGGTTGCAACCTGATGACCAAGCAGAGCGATATCCGCCGTCCTGGCGGTGAACAGCAATAAAAGAGCGGCTGGCAACATCCAACAGGCTGAAATACCGACTAACATCCAGTTAGCTGCATGCAGGCTTCCCGATAACCACATCAATGCAGTTTGTACATCTCGAACATCTGCAGTGGTCATAAATACACCGATACCGGCGGCGAAAAACCAGGAAACACCAATACCAATCAGAACAAATCGCGGGCGGGAAATATCGCGCGCACAAAAAATCACGATTAAAGCCACCAACAGGCCACCAGCAAGACCAGCCACTGGACGCCAGAACATTCCCAGCATTGGAAACTGGAAAATCAGCCACAGCACAGCCACGCTACATCCTTCTTTGACGCCGATTAACCCAGGATCGGCAAGGCCGTTACGTGCAATGGATTGCATTGCGGCCCCTGCCATACCTAACATGGCCCCGCATAGCAATGCCATGATGACTCTCGGCAAGCGAATATCCTGCACAATATAACGTGCGTCTGTGCTTACGTTTTCTGGAGAGAACAATGCTCGTCCTACTTCCGATGCCGGGACGGAGAAAGAGCCATGCATCAGACCGAATATCAGTATTCCAACCGCAAACAGAAACAACCCACCAAGCAACAGCAGATTTTTAGGGCGTACCAGTGTCGAAAACTTACCAACACGTAGTGGGCGTAGCCCGACGTTCATTATCCGACTCATTTGAACATCCTCGTCGCCATAATGACAAAAACAGGCGCACCAACTAACGCCGTCATGACACCGGTCGCTAACTCATAGGGCGTGAAAAGCGTCCGGGCAATAATATCTGCCAGTAATAACAAAAGCGCGCCGACACAAGCTGAAAGAGGGAGCAGAACGCGCAGATCCGCTGATACCAGACGCCGGACAATCTGCGGTACTAGCAGGCCGACAAAACCAATGGGGCCAGCAATCGATACGGCTGCGCCACAGAGCAACGCGATCGCAAGCAGGGTGAATGTTCGCGTGCGGAGTACAGAGACGCCCAGCCCCTGCGCCATGCGATCGCCCAGTGCCAACATGTTAAGGGAGGGTGCAAGGTAAAGGGCTAACACAAATCCCCCCAGAGAAAACCAGGCGGACGTACCCAGCGTCGCCCAATCCTGCCCCGCTAAATCACCTGCTAGCCATGTCCGCATCGCCAGCAGTGTTTGTTCGTCAAGAATCAGGATTGCAGCCGTTATTGAGGACACGAACGCCGATAGCGCCACGCCGCATAAAGTAACTTTCATTGGCGTTACCCCTGAACGCCCTGCGGAGGAAAGCAGCAATATCAACAGGAACAATAACGCGCCCCCCGTAGATGCCAGCAGTGGGCGTCCAACCGGAAAGGCCAGTCCAAGCGCACTGGCGGCAACGACAGCAAGAGCGGCTCCGGCATTTAAGCCTAAAATATGTGGTTCCCCCAATGGGTTACGAATGACAGCCTGCAACAAAGCACCAGCAACACCAAGAGAAGCACCGGTAAGCAATGCTGCTGCTAAACGCGGCAAACGGAGTCTTACAATTACGTTGTGATCGAAGTTTTGCGGATCAAAATGAAGAAATGCCTGCAACACCGTTTGTGGTGCAATAAATCGGGCACCAATCCCTGGATATACCACGCATCCCACCAGCAATAAGGCGAGGAAAATTACAGTAACCAGCCCTGTGCGCATCATACTTTTTCTACACCACGAAACGGCATGAAGAACGGCTTTCCCGTCAGAGGATTTATTGATGCGTGAACATCAACGTCAAAGACAGCTTTTACCAGTTCAGGCGTGCAATGCTCCCCCTCATTCAACACACGCACCACTTTCCCCTGGCGTAAAAATATCAACGTATCGCCATAATTGACGGCAAAATTCAGATCATGCAACACCACGACGACTGTACGCCCGTGATGACGCGTTAAATCATGTAATAACTCAAGAATTTCAACCTGATAACGTAAATCAAGCCAAGTTGTGGGTTCATCCAGTAGGATATAAGGCGTCTTTTGCGCCAACACCATCGCAATCCAGCAACGCTGGCGCTGCCCACCAGAGAGTTTTTCAACAGGTAAATGTGCAAACTCCTGCGTACCGGTTAATTTCAGAGCCTCTTCTACCGCCTGCTCGTCGGCGTCGCTCCATTGACGAATGAAATTCTGCCAGGGAAAACGCCCACGCGACACCAGTTCATAAACGGTTAAGCCCTCCGGCAATAATGGCGACTGCGGCAAGATCCCAAGTCTACGGGATAACGCTTTCGTTGGTTGCTCGTGAATCGCTTTGCCATCAAGCAATATCGAACCGCCCATAGGTTGCAAGATACGTGCAATGGTGCTGAGCAACGTCGACTTTCCACAGCCGTTTGCCCCAACCAGAACGGTCATTTTTTCTGTGGGAACGGAGAAAGAAACACCATCAACAATGATTTTCTTGTGATACCCGGCAGAAACATTGTCGAGGATCAGCCCCTGCCCTTTTGCGTTATGTGCCACGTGTACGCCAACTTAATCAAAGACAAACAAAAATAAAACTCATTCTCCTTTGAGAGTTTGACGCCACAAAATGTAGTAGTCAAGCAGTTAAAAGCCACACAAAAACAAGGTAAATAACAGGCAAAACATTTTTATAAATAAAAATAAAAACATTAAATATCAATAAATTAAAAGCAATCAAATTGTATAAACTTTTCATAAAAACACATGTAGCAATTTTTTGTTATTTCTCATTTACTACTACATTACTGCGTGATTGAATGATTCTCAATTACATATCCGATGGCGAAATAACAAACGGATAGTGCTTAGTGAGCAATAAGAAACAATTTTCACTCGCGACAATCCGCGAGTTTTTGGGATAACAGACTAAATGGCTATGTTCACACCTTCATTCTCAGGACTCAAAGGTCGGGCGCTCTTTTCACTGCTTTTTGCGGCACCGATGATTCATGCAACAGACTCTGTAACGACCAAAGATGGCGAAACAATCACTGTTACAGCAGATGCAAATACCGCAACTGAGGCAACCGATGGTTATCAACCTCTGAGCACCTCCACGGCGACATTAACCGATATGCCGATGCTGGATATCCCGCAGGTGGTCAATACGGTTAGCGATCAGGTTCTGGAAAACCAGAATGCGACAACGCTGGATGAGGCGCTTTATAACGTCAGTAACGTGGTACAGACCAATACATTAGGCGGGACTCAGGATGCTTTTGTACGCCGTGGGTTTGGCGCAAACCGGGATGGCTCCATCATGACCAACGGTCTGCGAACCGTACTTCCTCGCAGTTTCAACGCCGCCACAGAACGTGTGGAAGTGCTAAAAGGCCCGGCCTCCACGCTGTATGGCATTCTCGATCCTGGCGGACTGATTAACGTCGTGACCAAGCGCCCGGAAAAAACATTCCATGGTTCGGTTTCAGCCACCTCCTCCAGTTTTGGTGGCGGCACTGGGCAACTTGATATCACAGGTCCCATTGAAGGCACTCAGCTGGCGTATCGCCTTACCGGGGAAGTGCAGGATGAAGATTACTGGCGAAACTTCGGTAAAGAGCGCAGTACATTTATTGCCCCGTCACTCACCTGGTTTGGTGATAATGCAACAGTAACCATGCTCTATTCCCATCGGGACTATAAAACTCCGTTCGATCGTGGAACGATTTTCGACCTTACGACGAAACAGCCCGTAAACGTTGATCGAAAAATACGTTTTGACGAACCGTTTAATATTACAGATGGTCAGTCCGATCTGGCGCAACTCAACGCAGAATATCATCTCAATAGCCAGTGGACAGCGCGCTTTGATTACAGCTACAGCCAGGATAAATACAGCGATAATCAGGCGCGTGTTACCGCGTATGATGCAACGACAGGAACACTGACACGGCGTGTTGATGCAACTCAGGGATCTACCCAGCGTATGCATGCTACTCGTGCGGATCTGCAAGGGAATGTTGATATTGCCGGATTCTATAATGAGATTCTGGGTGGGGTGTCATATGAATATTATGATCTTCTGCGTACAGATATGATTCGCTGTAAAAAAGCTAAAGATTTCAATATCTACAACCCTGTTTATGGTAATACCAGCAAATGTACAACGGTTTCGGCGTCGGACAGTGATCAGACGATCAAACAGGAGAGCTACTCAGCGTATGCACAGGACGCACTCTATCTGACCGATAACTGGATTGCCGTCGCCGGGATCCGCTATCAGTATTACACGCAGTATGCGGGTAAAGGCCGTCCTTTTAATGTCAATACTGACAGCCGCGATGAACAATGGACTCCCAAACTGGGGTTGGTCTACAAACTGACGCCATCGGTATCCTTATTTGCCAATTATTCGCAAACATTTATGCCGCAGTCGTCAATTGCCAGCTACATTGGCGATCTTCCACCAGAATCATCTAATGCTTACGAAGTCGGGGCAAAATTCGAGCTATTCGATGGTATCACCGCAGATATTGCGCTGTTTGATATCCATAAACGTAATGTGTTGTATACCGAAAGTGTTGGTGATGAAACCATTGCCAAAACGGCAGGCCGTGTTCGTTCAAGAGGGGTAGAAGTCGACCTTGCGGGAGCATTAACTGAAAACATTAATATCATTGCCAGCTACGGCTATACCGATGCTAAGGTTCTGGAAGATCCTGATTATGCAGGTAAACCATTGCCGAATGTTCCTCGTCATACCGGTTCGCTATTCCTGACCTATGACATTCATAACATGCCTGGCAATAACACACTGACGTTTGGCGGTGGTGGACATGGCGTAAGCCGTCGTTCGGCAACCAATGGGGCTGACTATTATCTGCCAGGCTATTTTGTTGCCGATGCCTTCGCCGCATACAAAATGAAATTGCAGTATCCGGTCACACTGCAATTAAACGTCAAAAACCTGTTTGATAAAACGTATTACACCTCTTCCATCGCCACAAATAATCTGGGGAATCAGATTGGCGATCCGCGTGAAGTGCAATTCACGGTGAAAATGGAATTTTGATCAAAAAAGCCCGGTATGTTTACCGGGCTGAGACTGATGACAAACTCCAAATTGTCTGATGCGCTACGCCCATCAGATCTACCATAGAAATTCAATATATTAAATTTTCATATATTTTTAGGCTGTAAACACACCTTAATCTGTTCGTAATATTCATTATTAATCAGATAAAATCTCATGATGAGTCCGGTAATCAGGTTAAGTATCGCGGGAATGATCGTCATTAACAGGCAGATCCCCCACAACGCCTGTGGTGTTTGTTCTACGCCAGGTTGATAGTCCATAAACGCTAAAGCGATTCCGATAAACCCTCCCGCCAGTCCCATACCAAACTTTTGAAAAAAGAGAATCCCGCCAAATGCCAGTCCAGAAACACGTTGCCCCGTTTTCATTTCACCATAATCCACTGACTCAGCAATGGATGCCCAATAAATGGGAAGCTGAATATCAGTCAGAAAGGTCACCACAATATAAAATGTAAAAGCTAACACTATAGAATTTGGTTGCACGAAATACATCGCACCACCCACCACGAACGCCAGTAATTGGGTATAACGAAATATTTTTATTTTGTCGTAGAGTCGAGTAAGCCAGGTGCAAGCGATCATAGCCAGAACAGAGGCGATCACGCCTGAAGTTAAAAACGGTGAAATTAAAGCATCCCCACCATTCAGGTAATATTTTGCATAATATGCAGCGACAGAGTTACGAATAATCCCGCCAAACATAATGATCGCAATTACAGCGCCCAAAATGAGCCATTGATCATTTTTGATCAGTAACCGAAACTGCGCGGCCATACCGAGACTGGGTTTTGGATGGTAGATGCGCTCTCTCACGCTAAAAAAACAATACAGGCATAAACACGTTGCCAGAATTCCCATTGCCCCCATTGCTATTTGATAACCCAGTTGTACGTTATTCTTCCCAAGATACATTGCAGATAAAGGAACAATAATTGTTACGGCGAACATGGCAATTTTTGTCATAACAAAACGATAACCATTGGCGCTCAATCGCTCTTGTGGATCATCCGTGATAACGCTGATTAATGAAACATAAGGAATAGCGATTAACGTATAGGTCAAGGTAAGTAACACATAGGTAGCCCAGGCCCATAAAAGCTTAACTGAATAATCGGTATTAGGTGTGGTGAACATCAACCAAATGCTTATCCCAAACGGTATTGACATAAAAAGCAACCACGGCCGATATTTTCCCCAACGTGTATTCGTTCTGTCTGTCATTGTTCCCACAACTGGATCAATCACAGCATCAAGGATACGTACAGAAAATAACAGAATACCTAAGTCGACGGGTTTCAGACCAAATACATCCGTGTAAAAATAAGTGATGATCATGGCCAAAGACATCATTACTATCGCGATAGCCATATCACCAGCACCAAAACCTATCTTTTCATTTATTGTAAGTTTCATACACAGCACTCATTGATTACGTGAACTTATATTAAAAACAAATATATCTGAACTCATTCAGCACATAACTTTACGAGTGAGCATAAATGCATTGGTTGATACCACAACAAACCATTGAGTCAATATTGAGCAACATCACATAAAAACCAATTTCACTTAATCTCATGATTTATATATTTAATTGTGGTTTTTTCTGTTTTATGTCACAGATAGTGAACAAGCACCATGCGTAATAAAAGTTAAAGAATGTAGAGTTGGTATCAACCACTTGAAATGAGGCTTTGTCATGATAAAAATTTATAAAGCCAGTAAAGGTCAGCTAAAGCATCGTGAAATCTTTGATGAAATAAAGAAAAAAGTAGATAACGGTGAATGGAAAGAAGGCAAAGCCATACCGACAGAAAGGGAATTGTCAGAATATTATTTAAGTAGCAGAACAACTATTCGAAAGGCAATAGAAAGTCTTAAACAACGCGGCTACCTGCATAGTGTCCACGGGCAAGGAACATTTGTATTGCCTTCTCGTAGTAGAGAAAATCATTTATTGCATAGTTTTACCGACGATATTAAAGCTCGAGGTGGTATACCAGCACAGAATATTCTTGAGATAGGCTATGTTCCTGTCAGTGATGTTATCAGAAAAAATCTCGACCTGGATATCCATGTCCAAACCGTATTCTGTATAAAACGCGTTCGCTATATGGGAAGTACCCCCCTGGGTATTCAGACATCATGGCTTGCATTAAATGACAGGCAAGAAATAACCCAAGAAGATCTGCTGGCGACGGGTTCGCTCTATATTTTACTGGAAGAAAAACTCGCTATTAAACCTTTAGAAGCAACAGAAATTATCTCTGCCCGGCTTCCCTCGCCCCTTGAGCGTCAATTACTGGAACTGACTGCCGATGATGTCGTATTAAGTTGTACCCGCGTCACGTTATCCGTGGAACGCAAACCAATGGAGTATGTAGAGATGGTGTATCCCGCAAGCCGGTACTCCTACAAAGCACGAATTACAAAAGACAGTTTTAGCGTGTAACAGAGAGAATATTGTGAACAAAATAGAACAAGCTGTAATTTATAACAAAATATTAGGTTCTTTAGCCTGCGCAGGTATGGGCGATGCATTAGGCGCAGCGACTGAACTCTACAGCATTGATGAAATAAAAGCTCAATGGGGAGGTTTTTTAAATGCCTTTGTTTCTCCTCCTGCCGATACATTCGCTGGCTCATTAAATGGTATTGCGGGACTTATCACCGACGATTCCAGCCAAATGTATGTGTTTTCAGAAGGGTTAATTGAGGCTGGATTTGATAACTTCACCAATAATGACTGGTTAGCTTGTCTTCTGCGTTGGGCCGATATGCAGCCCTACGCAAATTATAAAGGCCCCACAACAGAACAAATCGTCAAGGCACTAAAAGAAGGTAGACCAACAAACACCATTGGGCGTATTGGAACATCTTCTCGTCAGGCACCCAATGTCGGCACCACGAATGGAGCAGGAATGCGTGTAGCCCCTGCAGGATTGATCTGGCCAGGCAAGAAAGAAAAAGCGTGTCACCTGGCGCTAATAACTTGCCTACCTTCGCATGACACCAATATTGCGATTGCCAGCGCTTGCGCCATCGCTGCGGCGACATCACAAGCTATGTTACCAGAAGCTTCGCTCACATCATTACTGGACGCCGCAATCTGGGGAGCGAATTACGGCGAACGCCTGGCCAAACAATATGCACGATGTGTCGCAGGGCCATCTATCGCCATGCGCATCCAACTTGCAGCGGACATCGCCAGACGAGCCAATGACCTGGAGTCTTGTCTGCGAGAAATGGAAGGTTTGGTTGGTAACTCTGTTGCCGCCCATGAATCCATTCCTGCGGCAATCGGTCTATTGCTGTACTGCAAAGGAGAACCCTGGGAAACCATTCATGCCTGCGCCAATATTGGCAATGACACCGATAGCATCGCTACGATGGCAGGCGCAATTGCAGGGGCATGGCGCGGTTTTGATGCGCTCCCTGAAGATAAATATGCCTTTTTCCGCGCCGTAAATAATAAAGATTTCGATATTGAAGCGATCGCATCGGGTCTGACATTGCTTGCATTAGAGGCACAGGAGAAATAATGAACATGCCAGCCCGTACTCCTGTTATGCCATTAGCGCAAACTCGTGAGGAGATAAATGCTACGGCGGCATCGTTACGCCATTTGGCAGCTATCTGGGGTGAATGTTTTTCTACTTTTCAGCTCGATAAACGTGCTGTTGAACGCGTCTGTATAGTGGGATCGGGCGACTCCTGGACGGTGGCACTATGTGCCGCCGCCTGGCTGGGGAAATACACACATCTGTTTTGTTACGCATTGCAAACGTGGGATTTTCTTCAGACTGATTTAACCCGTTATCAGAAAGAAACGTTAATCATTATTCTCAGTGCAAGTGGCAGACCATCAATGACCGTTGACGCCCTCTGCCACGCAGTATGCTCAAACGCGCAAGTGCTGGGTGTGACGAATTGCCCTGGAACACCATTTTGCGCAATAACAGAAAACATGCTCTATACATGGGCGAATAAGCAGGGTATTCCAACGCAAAGTAGTAGCGTCACACTTTATGCCCTCCTGCGCTTAGCGCAAAAATTATGTCCAGGCTTAACACCACTGCAGATTGAAGATGATTTGGAAGGGAAATTTAGCCAGATTAATCAGCACTGGCAGCAAAAGAAGCGCCATTTTTACCAACAAAAAGAGATAACGTTTCTTGGGAGTGGCTTAAGTTGGGGACTGGCAATATCGGGGAGCAATTTACTTTCTTGCGGCCCACAGATTCGTGCGACAGCCCTTCCACTGGAAGAATTTTATCATTCATTACGCTTACATCAGGCTGGTGTCGGTCAGCATTATATTTTACTACCAGCCACATCCTGCGAGTCCCCATTTTACCTTGCAACCCAAAAAGCAATTGTTGAACAGGGAGCGACAGCAGAATTAATCAGTTTTATACCTGACGCCAGTGAGTCCAACAATTTATTTCTGGTCATGCAGTGGTTATATGAAATGTGCTGGCATTTAAGTTGTGATTATGTCGACGCAGGCGGGCAACGCGTTAGCCATAGGGAGAAATAAGACTATGAAGAAATTTGATGTCGCCGCTTTAGGCAGTGGAAATATAGATATTTTTTTATCTATCCCGTCACTCCCCACTCGTGGCGGTAAAGTTGTCGGGACACGTCTGGGTGAACAAGCTGGCGGCACAGTCGCCAACAGTGCCTGTGCGATGGGACAACTGGGTCTCAATGTGGTATCTGTTTCATGTGTGGGCAATGATCATTCAGCCTCGATCATTCTTGATGGATTTAAAAAATATCATGTAAATTGTGATTTCGTTCAGGTAATTCCGGAATTGATTGCCAATACCGCGATTATCTTTATTGATGAATTAGGTGAAAAAACGTTGGTTTACTCGCCTGGTAGTGATCATGAGTGGGATAAAGAAAAAGCCCTGCAGGCAATTGCGCAAAGCCGTTATTTTTATACGATGCCAGCAGATATCGAGAAATTTCGTATGCTGGCCGAATATTCCCGTAGCCAGATGACAAAAGTTGTCGTTGATATTGAGCCTCATATCATTGCAACACCTGAACACCTTGCCAGAATTTTACACCTTGCTGATATTGCGATATTTAATTATGACGGTTTTATTCGTGGCTATGCAACAGAGCCAGATTTTACACTTCTGCATGATATACAAGACGAGTATCAACTTGACGCTGTCGTGGTTACGCTGGATGTTAGGGGAGTAATTGCAGTCAAAGGCAATGAGCAAGTAAAAATAGGTAGTTATACAATTCCCGTTATTGATACCACAGGCGCTGGAGATACTTTTAATGGTGCATTTGTTTATAGCTTAATAAAAAATATGCCCTTAATTGAAGCACTAAAATTTGCTTCTGCCACAGCAGCAATAAATATTACTGCATTAGGTGCCAGAGGTCATCTGCCGACACCATCGGAGGTTAATCTTTTTCTTTCACAACACGACTAAAATCATATATATACAAAGGTAAATATCATGAAAATAAGATATGCCGCTATTTTTCTGGCATTACCGCTGTTATGCACAACAGCGCAGGCAAACAGTTTTCTTCATTATGCTGGGGAGTTTAACTTCCGGACGGGAGAAAAGCAGAACAATGTCACAATCGCGGGGCTATCAGCCATCACATTTGATGCAAAAAAAAATATTTTCTATGCTATTAACGATAGCAGAAACAATAATAAAGAAGGAGATGCCAGTCTTTATACACTAAAAATACAGGTATCATCCAGGGGCATTGAGCAAGTGAATTTTCTCAACCAGCGTCCACTGCTTGATGCAAAACAGCAACCTTTCGTGACCAATACGGTGGATGCCGAAGGTCTGGCCCTGACACACAATGGTAAATCATTACTCTGGAGTTCGGAGTTAGGTGCTCCACTGCGTCTGAGCACTCTCGATGGCGTAATGGAGAAAGATTTTACGTCTTTATTTCCTGCTCGCTTTAATATTAGTTCTGACAAAGAGAGCAGCAATGGTATTCGCAGCGGCAACGCCTGGGAGGGCCTGACAGTTACACCAGATGGAAAATCACTTTTTATCGCCGTTGAAAGCAGCCTTAAACAGGATGGGCCTATTGCAAGTCCAATAAATTCAGGCACATCACGCTTACTGCAATTTTCTATAGATGCAGACGGTCGACCTTCAAAGCAATTGCATGAATATCTCTATATTACTGATCCTGTTCCGCAAGTGAGTAAGTTCGGTATTAATGATAATGGCGTATCCGAGGTCATAGCGCTGAATGATCACCAATTGTTGGTCATCGAACGTTCCGGCAGAAACGTCAGTGCTGGGTTCAATGACTGGGATTACTCTGTCAGAGTTTATATGGTCGATTTAACTGCTGCCAGCGATATCAAGAATATTGACAGTCTGCAAGATTGGTCCAATAAATCCACGTTACAACCCGTCAGTAAAAAATTATTAATTGATTTTGCTGATTACACTTCCTCTGCGGATTGTATTGAAGGGGTAACCTTCGGTCCTCTGATTGATGGGCATACATCGTTAATATTTGTATCTGATAATAATTTCCAGCCCCATCAACAGACGAAATTTTATCTATTCATTGATAAGGAAAACAAACTTAAAATTTAAAGTCAAACTATAGATACAAAAACATTCTAATACATGGAATCATCAGATGGTGTATTCGATCACCAAAAATATATTTTATTCTGAAAGGGAATATTATGAATTCTTATCTTAAAATATCACTTGCAGGAATAACAATGTTATCCTGCCTGTCACCTACACTAGTCTGTGCAGAACAGCCGCATGGATTTATTGATTATCGCCATGAGTATCTTGATGATACTCGCACCCACGCGGACCGCGTTGAATTTGGTACATTTTTTAGTAATGGTATCGGTTTGATGGGAGAATTACGCTATAACACCGATGAAGGTGATAAAGATAAGTGGGACCCCTCACAATTTGGCAATAACGGAACAGGATTATCTGTTGTTTACCGCTTTAAGCCGCTGGATGACAAAAAATTCTGGTTAGAACCCATGTTCTGGCTTGATACCACGCAATATTGGTCAACTTACGAATATGGTCTTTCTGCGGGTTATGACTTCAGCAAAGAATGGAAAGTTTCAGGTCGGTTTCGTTATGACATGGATAAAGCCACCGATAAATCCAAAGGTTATGGCAACGATGATCGTAATAACCGCCGTTACGATGTGTGGATCGACTATCGACCACAAAAAACCAACTTCCAATATCAGTTAAACCTGGTCTATTACAATAATGGTTATTTAACCTGGAATGATGGCCATAAAAACTATACCGCATCATTTAAAGTAGGGTACAAAATGGGATCGTGGATACCCTATATGAGTATTGCGGATTATAAAGGTGTGGATAAAACATCAAGTAATCGCCAAATCCGCTGGCGCTGGGGTCTGACTTATACTTTCTAATCTGGAATAAAAAATGAATAATAAATTTAAAATCATTCTCTGGATGATGCTCTCTGCTCTGCCTGCTTTATCTTACGCACAGGTAAAAAATATAGTTACTGGCGAATATAGTGCGGTCAGTAAAATTATCACAGAAAAGGAAACTCTCTATCCATCCGATAAGATATTATTGGTTTTTGACATTGATAACACGTTATTAACGAGTGGCACTCGCATTGGCGGTGATATCTGGTATCAATGGCAAACCGATAAATTGCCTTTAAAGCCGGATGACTCGCAAAAAGTTCCTTGCCTGTATGAAAATACAATCAGTATGCTTTACGAACTTAGCCCTATGCAGCTTACCGAGCCACAGTTACCGACAATGTTAAAACAGTGGCAACAAAAGCATACCGCTTTTGCTCTGACATCCCGTGCACCGGATACTCTCTTTCCGACATTGCGGGAATTAAAGCGAAACGGCATTGATTTTTCGTCTTCCGCACTCAGGAAGAAAGAGGATACTTTGCCACCCTTTGAAAAAGGGAAACTCAAACGGTCATGGCTGTACAGCCAGGGGGTATTTTTTTCTTCCGGGCAAGATAAAGGCGTAATTCTCGATTATATGCTGGATAAAATGGGGAACAAATATGACGCGATTGTTTTTATCGATGACGGGCAAGCAAACATTCATGCGATGACGAAGATGTTCTCTAAGGATAAATGGTCCTCTACGGATTTTACCATTATTCACTATACCAGAGTGGAGGATGAGCTTATTAAACAACAAGGTGCAGTAATAACAACTGCACAAGCAGAAAAAATGGCTACGGACTGGAAAACTCTGGCTGGTTCGCTGGCAACACTATTTCCAGATCGTAATAAACTGTGCCCAATAAAATAATCAACGACAACCCGGCAAAACACATGTTTGCCGGGTTAAGATTATCAGACCTCAATCTCTGCCATGTCGCCTTTCTCTTGCAACCAGTTGCGGCGATCTTCCGAGCGTTTCTTCGCCAGCAGCATATCCATCATCGCGTCAGTACGCTGATCGTCTTCATCATCGATAGTCAACTGCACCAGACGGCGAGTGTTCGGATCAAGCGTGGTTTCGCGCAATTGCATCGGGTTCATTTCCCCGAGACCTTTAAAACGCTGAACGTTTGGCTTGCCTTTCTTGCGTTTTAATTGCTCAAGTACGCCCTCTTTCTCTTCTTCCGTCAGCGCGTAATAAACCTCTTTCCCGAGGTCAATACGGTAGAGCGGTGGCAGTGCAACGTAAACGTGACCGTGTTTCACCAATGCGCGGAAGTGTTTTACAAACAAAGCGCAGAGCAGCGTGGCAATGTGCAGACCATCGGAGTCAGCATCCGCCAGGATACAGATCTTGCCGTAACGAAGCTGGCTCAAATCGTCGCTGTCAGGATCGATACCGATAGCTACCGAAATATCGTGCACTTCCTGCGAAGCCAGCACTTCGTCGGAAGAGACTTCCCAGGTGTTAAGGATCTTACCTTTCAGTGGCATGATCGCCTGATATTCGCGATCGCGCGCCTGCTTGGCAGATCCGCCTGCGGAGTCACCTTCCACAAGGAATAGTTCGGTACGGTTAAGATCCTGCGCGGTACAGTCAGCCAATTTACCAGGCAGCGCCGGGCCGCTGGTTAGCTTTTTACGCACCACTTTTTTAGCCGCACGCATACGACGCTGGGCGCTGGAAATCGCCATCTCTGCCAACAGCTCCGCCGCCTGAACGTTCTGGTTCAGCCACAGGATGAAGGCATCTTTCACCACGCCCGAAACGAATGCCGCACACTGACGCGAAGAGAGACGTTCTTTGGTCTGCCCGGCAAACTGCGGATCCTGCATTTTTACTGACAGCACATAGGCGCAGCGATCCCAGATATCTTCCGCCGACAGCTTTACACCGCGCGGCAGAATGTTGCGGTATTCACAGAACTCACGCATCGCGTCCAGCAGGCCCTGACGCAGGCCATTAACATGGGTACCGCCCTGCATCGTTGGGATCAGGTTGACGTAGCTTTCGGTCAGCAGTTCACCGCCTTCCGGTAGCCACAGTAGCGCCCAGTCCACCGCTTCAGTATCGCCAGCGAAATTACCGATAAACGGTTTTTCTGGCAGCGTCGGTAAACCGTTTACCGCTTCCGCCAGGTAATCATTCAGACCGTCCTGATAGCACCAGCGCTGTTCGGTGTTGTTGATCTCATCTTTAAAGGTGATCTCAACACCAGGGCACAGTACTGCTTTGGCCTTCAGCACATGCGTCAGGCGTGAAACAGAAAAACGCGGGCTGTCAAAGAAGGTTTCATCCGGCCAGAAGTGCACGCTGGTACCGGTATTGCGCTTACCGCAAGTGCCGACAACCTGTAAATCCTGCACCTTTTCGCCATTTTCAAAGGCGATGTTATAAACCTGACCATCGCGGCGTACGTTAACTTCTACGCGCTTCGAAAGGGCGTTAACCACCGAAATCCCCACGCCATGCAGGCCGCCAGAGAACTGGTAATTTTTGTTAGAGAATTTACCGCCTGCATGCAGACGGCAAAGAATCAGTTCAACCGCCGGTACCCCCTCTTCCGGGTGAATATCCACCGGCATCCCGCGCCCATCGTCAATCACTTCTAACGACTGGTCAGCATGTAAGATTACGTCCACGCGTTTTGCGTGACCCGCCAGTGCTTCATCGACACTGTTATCAATAACTTCTTGCCCCAAATGGTTAGGGCGAGTGGTATCGGTATACATCCCCGGACGGCGGCGAACCGGCTCAAGCCCAGTGAGTACCTCAATGGCATCAGCGTTATAAGTTTGCGTCATGGTTTAAGTTAGCAATTCGAGTTGATCGTCAGAGATGGTGCAGACCAAGAAAATCGACGATCGGGTTGAAATAATCTTCGAAGCCCGTGAATGCGTGGTTGCCGCCTTCTATGACAGTCTGGCGGCAGGAAGCGTAGTACGCCACCGCCTGGCGGTAATCCAGCACTTCATCTCCCGTCTGTTGCAGCAGCCAGATCAAATCCGGCGCTTCCAGCGGGTCAATCTGCATGACTTTGAGATCGTAAATATGGCGTGACTCTAGCACATATTGCTGCCCGGTGTAGGGGTTCTCGTTCTGACCGAGATAGTCCGTCAGCAGTTCAAACGGGCGCACCGCCGGGTTGACCACCACTGCGGGCAGCATAAAACATTGCGACAACCAGGTGGCGTAATATCCCCCCAGTGACGAACCGACAATACCCAGCGAATCGCCACCATGTTCCAGGACAATGGATTCCAGCAGTTCTGCCGCATCGGAAGGATACGGCGGCAACTGCGGGATGATCATCTCAACGTCAGGGTGATGTTCCGCAAGCCAGTTTTTTAACAAGCTCGCTTTTGCAGAGCGCGGCGAGCTGTTGAAACCGTGTAAATAAAGAAGCGTAGACATCAGTAGCCTTCTGAAGCGGTATCAGGTTGGAAACGTGTGTCCGCCAGGCGATGCACCTCGGTGGTCAGCGTGCCATCAGCATGTAACTCGAGAGTACGCCAGCCGGGCGCGATGGTGTCCAGCGTAAAGTTGGAACAGTGCGGCTTAAACTGCACACAGGTCGACGGCGTTGCCAGCAGGCGGCGACCGTTCCAGTCGAGATCCAGCTCCTGATGAATATGACCGCACAGCAAGTATTTGACGTGCGGAAACTTCGCCAGCACGGTATCCAGTTCGCCCGCGTTACGCAGGCTGTGTTGATCAAGCCAACTACAACCCGCAGGTAGCGGATGATGATGCAGCAGCAGCAACGTATGGCGTTCTGGCGCATCGGCCAGTTTACGTTCCAGCCACTCAAGCTGAAACTCGCTCAGCTCACCGTGCGGCACGCCAAACACCTGGCTATCCAGCAACAGGATTTGCCATTGCTCACCAATAAACACCCGCTTCGCCGGGGAGATACCCGCATCCTGTAACGCGCTGTACATCGCGGGCTGGAAATCGTGGTTGCCCGGCAGCCAGACGCAGGGCGCACGAAAACTTGCGATGCCTTCAGCGAAATGCTGATAGGCCGCAGAGGATTGATCCTGCGCTAAATCACCTGTCGCGACAATCAGGTCGAATTCGTGCTGGTGTGGCCGAATCGCCTCCAGCACCGCCTGGTAGCTTTCCCAGGTGTTTACCCCTAACAGGGCTTCGTGCTTTTGCGCAAACAGGTGAGTGTCGGTAATTTGTAAAATCCTGACTCTGGCCTCACCAGCCAGAGGAAGGGTTAACAGGCTTTCCAAATGGTGTCCTTAGGTTTCACGACGCTAATAAACCGGAATCGCCATCGCTCCATGTGCTAAACAGTATCGCAACCAGTCCGCTAAAAACTGATTAATTTGATGCTTTTCGTCGCGTTGATGCAACTTTTTATTAGGATAATCATACCGCGCTTTGAAGCGAAAAATCTGCTGGCTTGAACACACTTCAGCCACCATCGCGTCATGATACAGACGCACCGTCATTGACGGAAGGCTCCAGTAACTGATCGCGGGCGCAGTCTGTTCTATTGTCACCAGGGTAGTGTATCGGGTCGATTCCACAATCGTCAGCCGATATTGTGCGTTTGCCACCTGATAGCTTACAGTTTCGCCGGGTGCGTCATTGCGCGGTAACAAACGGCGCAATTGTGAAAAGTTCATCTCGCACAGGCGCATCATTTCAGGAAAGTCAGGTGTGTAACGCTTCATTTATGCCCACTCATTTTTTAACGCTTGATGATGCAGCTGCAGCCATTGCAAAGCGATGACCGACGCTGCGTTGTCGATTTTCCCCTCTTCTACCCACTGGTATGCCTGTTCCCGGCTTACCACATGAACGCGAATATCTTCGTTTTCATCAGCCAGACCGTGAATACCGCTTGCGGTCGTGGCGTCCACTTCGCCCACCATAATTGACGAACGCTCACTGGTGCCCCCCGGGCTTGCCAGGAAACTTAACACCGGTTTGGTCCGTTTGACTATCAGCCCCGCCTCTTCAATCGCTTCGCGACGGGCAACATCTTCCACACTTTCACCCTCTTCAATCATCCCGGCAACCATCTCCAGTAGCCAGGGGGTTTCGCTAGTGTCGTACGCGGCAATTCGAATCTGCTCAATCAGCACAACTTCATCACGCACTGGGTCAAAGGGTAGCAAGACTGCGGCGTGACCGCGCTCAAAAATTTCCCGCCGTACCTCATGACTCATTTGCCCGTTGAATAGACGATGACGAAATCTATAAAGATCTAATGAAAAAAAGCCGCGATAAAGTGTTTCTCGTGCAATAATTTCTACATCGTTTTTGCCAAATGTAACGGGCAGGTTGTCTGGCTTAAGCATTGTTAATGTCCTGGCACTAATAGTGAATTAAATGTGAATTTCAGCGACGTTTGACTGCCGTTTGAGCAGTCATGTGTTAAATTGAGGCACATTAACGCCCTATGGCACGTAACGCCAACCTTTTGCGGTAGCGGCTTCTGCTAGAATCCGCAATAATTTTACAGTTTGATCGCGCTAAATACTGCTTCACCACAAGGAATGCAAATGAAGAAATTGCTCCCCATTCTTATCGGCCTGAGCCTTTCTGGTTTCAGTTCGTTGAGCCAGGCCGAGAACCTGATGCAAGTTTATCAGCAAGCACGCCTTAGTAACCCGGAATTGCGTAAGTCTGCCGCCGATCGTGATGCTGCCTTTGAAAAAATTAATGAAGCGCGCAGTCCATTACTGCCACAGCTAGGTTTAGGTGCAGATTACACCTATAGCAACGGCTACCGCGACGCGAACGGCATCAACTCTAACGCGACCAGTGCGTCCCTGCAGTTAACTCAATCCATTTTTGATATGTCGAAATGGCGTGCGTTAACGCTGCAGGAAAAAGCAGCTGGGATTCAGGACGTCACGTATCAGACCGATCAACAAACCTTGATCCTCAACACCGCGACCGCTTATTTCAACGTGTTGAATGCTATTGACGTTCTTTCCTATACACAGGCGCAAAAAGAAGCGATCTACCGTCAATTAGATCAAACCACCCAACGTTTTAACGTGGGCCTGGTAGCGATCACTGACGTGCAGAACGCCCGCGCACAGTACGATACCGTGCTGGCGAACGAAGTGACCGCACGTAATAACCTTGATAACGCGGTAGAGCAGCTGCGCCAGATCACCGGTAACTACTATCCAGAACTGGCGGCGCTGAATGTCGAAAACTTTAAAACCGACAAACCACAGCCGGTTAACACGCTGCTGAAAGAAGCCGAAAAACGCAACCTGTCGCTGTTACAGGCGCGCTTGAGCCAGGACCTGGCGCGCGAGCAAATTCGCCAGGCGCAGGATGGTCACTTACCGACTCTGGATTTAACGGCTTCTACCGGGATTTCTGACACCTCTTATAGCGGTTCGAAAACCCGTGGTGCCGCTGGTACCCAGTATGACGATAGCAATATGGGCCAGAACAAAGTTGGCCTGAGCTTCTCGCTGCCGATTTATCAGGGCGGAATGGTTAACTCGCAGGTGAAACAGGCCCAGTACAACTTTGTTGGTGCCAGCGAGCAACTGGAAAGCGCGCATCGTAGCGTCGTGCAAACCGTACGTTCCTCCTTCAACAACATTAATGCTTCTATCAGTAGCATTAACGCCTACAAACAAGCCGTAGTTTCCGCTCAAAGCTCATTAGACGCGATGGAAGCGGGTTACTCGGTCGGTACGCGTACCATTGTTGATGTGTTGGATGCGACCACCACGCTGTACAACGCCAAGCAAGAGCTGGCGAATGCGCGTTATAACTACCTGATTAACCAGTTGAATATTAAATCAGCTCTGGGTACGTTGAACGAGCAGGATCTTCTGGCACTGAACAATGCGCTGAGCAAACCGGTTTCCACTAATCCGGAAAACGTTGCCCCGCAAACGCCGGAACAGAATGCTATTGCTGATGGTTATGCGCCTGATAGCCCGGCACCCGTCGTTCAGCAAACATCCGCACGCACTACCACCAGTAACGGTCATAACCCTTTCCGTAACTGATGACGACGACGGGGCTTCGGCCCCGTCTGAACGTAAGGCAACGTAAAGATACGGGTTATCTGCCGCATTCTTCCCCCTTCTCGCTTCAATTTCGACCAGCCATCCTCTATTCTGATGGGTATTTACCACTGGTCCCGGAAGACAAAAATGAAACGGACAAAATCCATACGCCACGCATCGTTCCGCAAAAACTGGAGCGCACGCCATCTGACACCAGTCGCTCTCGCGGTTGCCACTGTTTTTATGCTGGCTGGCTGTGAAAAGAGTGATGAAACAGTGTCTCTCTATCAAAATGCTGACGACTGTTCAGCTGCAAACCCAGGCAAAAGCGCCGAATGTACCACCGCGTACAACAATGCGCTGAAAGAAGCCGAACGTACTGCGCCGAAATACGCCACCCGTGAAGACTGTGTTGCTGAATTTGGTGAAGGTCAGTGCCAGCAGGCACCAGCCCAGGCTGGCATGGCACCAGAAAACCAGGCGCAGGCCCAGCAATCCAGCGGGAGTTTCTGGATGCCGCTGATGGCCGGTTACATGATGGGACGTCTGATGGGCGGCGGCGCGGGATTTGCACAGCAGCCGCTGTTCTCCTCGAAAAACCCGGCCAGCCCGGCTTACGGTAAATATACCGACGCGACCGGTAAAAACTATGGCGCAGCCCAGCCAGGCCGCACCATGACCGTACCGAAGACGGCAATGGCACCAAAACCGGCGACCACTACTACTGTTACCCGTGGCGGTTTTGGTGAATCTGTTGCCAAACAAAGCACTATGCAGCGTAGCGCAACCGGCACCTCTTCTCGTTCAATGGGTGGCTGATACCGATGGAAAGAGTCAGTATTACCGAGCGCCCGGACTGGCGCGAAAAAGCCCACGAATACGGTTTCAATTTTCACACCATGTACGGCGAGCCGTACTGGTGTGAAGATGCTTACTACAAGTTGACCCTCGCCCAGGTTGAAAAGCTGGAAGAAGTCACCGCCGAACTGCACCAGATGTGCCTGAAAGTGGTGGAAAAAGTGATCGCCAGCGATGAGCTGATGACCAAATTCCGCATACCAAAACACACCTGGAGTTTTGTGCGCCAGTCATGGCTGACTCACCAGCCATCGCTTTATTCGCGTCTTGATCTGGCGTGGGATGGCACTGGCGAACCTAAACTGCTGGAAAATAACGCCGATACACCAACGTCACTATACGAGGCGGCGTTCTTTCAGTGGATCTGGCTGGAAGATCAGCTTAACGCCGGTAACTTGCCGGAGGGCAGCGACCAGTTTAACAGTCTGCAAGAAAAGCTAATCGATCGCTTTGTCGAGTTGCGTGAACAGTATGGCTTCCAGTTGCTGCATCTCACCTGCTGTCGCGACACGGTGGAAGATCGCGGAACCATTCAGTATTTGCAGGACTGCGCGACGGAAGCTGAAATCGCTACCGAATTCCTCTACATCGACGATATCGGTTTAGGCGAAAAAGGTCAGTTCACGGATTTACAGGATCAGGTAATTTCCAACCTGTTCAAGCTGTATCCGTGGGAATTTATGCTGCGCGAGATGTTCTCCACCAAGCTGGAGGATGCAGGCGTACGCTGGCTGGAACCGGCGTGGAAGAGCATTATCTCCAACAAAGCGCTTCTGCCGCTACTGTGGGAGATGTTCCCGAATCACCCGAACCTGCTGCCTGCTTATTTTGCGGAAGATGATCATCCGCAAATGGAAAAATATGTGGTTAAACCGATCTTCTCCCGTGAAGGCGCAAACGTGTCGATCATTGAGAACGGCAAAACCATTGAAGCAGCGGAAGGTCCGTATGGCGAAGAAGGGATGATTGTTCAGCAATTCCACCCGTTACCGAAATTCGGCGACAGCTATATGCTGATTGGTAGCTGGCTGGTGAACGATCAACCTGCCGGAATTGGCATTCGTGAAGACCGTGCATTGATCACCCAGGATATGTCTCGGTTTTATCCGCATATTTTTGTTGAGTAATACAGCTTAATATTGCCCCGATAAGCGGGGCAATCTCTTATAATCCACCATTCATAATTCCCATCAATATATAAACACATACATATCCAACCTTTATTTAACATTAATACTCAATTTAATGTTAAATCGTCATATGCAAGCGATATTGTAATTAAAGTAAGTGAATACATCACAACATAACTATTTGATATTATTTAAATACTTTACTTTCATTTCACCAGATTTAAATTTAATAATTAAAAAACAATGTTGCAGGGATCACACTACACAGTATTGAACATTGTGATTGATATATTGCCCCCCTACTATCCATTAAACATAAATATTTGTTTCACCGAATAACAACATATTTAAAAGAAACACAAAAGCATTCTCACTCTTTATTGAATTAATATTTATATTCACGTAACGAATTTATTAGCACCCTCTCAACAGTCGATATTCATCATTATTATATATTTGCGTTATATAAGGAGATATATCCATGTTTGATAAATATAGAAAAACACTCGTAGCCGGAACTGTGGCGATAACCCTGGGTTTGTCAGCATCGGGGGTGATGGCTGCGGGTTTTAAACCAGCGCCGCCTGCCGGGCAACTGGGTGCGGTCATTGTCGATCCCTACGGCAATGCACCACTGACCGCTTTGGTTGACTTAGATAGCCATGTTATTTCTGACGTCAAAGTTACCGTCCATGGGAAGGGCGAAAAAGGTGTAGAAATCAGCTATCCCGTGGGTCAGGAATCACTAAAAACTTACGATGGTGTACCGATTTTTGGTCTTTATCAGAAATTTGCTAACAAAGTGACCGTTGAGTGGAAAGAAAACGGCAAGGTCATGAAAGATGATTATGTGGTGCACACTTCGGCCATCGTCAATAATTACATGGATAACCGCTCTATATCCGATTTACAACAGACCAAAGTTATTAAAGTCGCACCGGGTTTTGAAGATCGCCTCTATCTGGTTAATACCCACACCTTTACCGCCCAAGGTTCCGATCTCCACTGGCATGGTGAGAAAGATAAAAATGCCGGTATCCTTGATGCGGGTCCGGCAACCGGCGCACTACCTTTTGATATCGCGCCCTTTACTTTCATCGTCGATACCGAAGGTGAATACCGCTGGTGGCTGGATCAAGACACTTTCTACGATGGTCGTGACCGCGATATCAACAAGCGTGGTTATCTGATGGGTATCCGCGAAACGCCACGCGGCACCTTTACCGCTGTACAAGGTCAGCACTGGTACGAGTTCGACATGATGGGGCAGGTGCTCGAAGATCACAAACTACCGCGCGGATTTGCTGACGCCACTCATGAGTCCATTGAGACGCCAAATGGCACGGTACTGTTGCGCGTAGGTAAGAGTAACTATCGTCGCGATGACGGCGTACACGTCACCACCATTCGTGACCATATCCTCGAAGTCGATAAATCTGGTCGCGTTGTCGATGTATGGGATCTGACCAAGATCCTCGATCCGAAACGCGATGCACTGCTCGGCGCGCTGGATGCAGGTGCAGTTTGCGTTAACGTTGACCTTGCCCATGCAGGACAACAGGCAAAACTGGAACCAGATACACCGTTCGGCGACGCGCTGGGTGTAGGGCCAGGCCGCAACTGGGCGCACGTGAACTCTATCGCCTATGACGCAAAAGATGACTCTATCATCCTCTCCTCTCGCCACCAGGGTGTTGTGAAGATTGGTCGTGATAAGCAAGTGAAATGGATCCTTGCGCCCTCTAAAGGTTGGGAAAAACCGCTGGCCAGCAAGCTGCTGAAACCGGTTGATGCTAACGGTAAGCCAATTACCTGTAACGAAAATGACCTGTGCGAAAACTCAGACTTCGACTTTACCTACACCCAGCATACCGCCTGGATTTCCAGCAAAGGAACGCTCACCATTTTTGATAATGGCGATGGGCGTCATCTGGAACAACCTGCCTTACCAACCATGAAATATTCCCGCTTTGTGGAATATAAGATTGATGAGAAGAAAGGCACCGTTCAGCAAGTGTGGGAATACGGTAAAGAACGTGGCTACGATTTCTATAGCCCAATCACCTCCATCATTGAATATCAAGCCGACCGTAACACCATGTTTGGCTTCGGTGGTTCTATTCATTTGTTCGATGTCGGGCAGCCAACCGTCGGTAAGTTGAACGAAATCGATTACAAAACCAAAGAAGTGAAAGTGGAAATCGACGTGCTGTCAGATAAACCCAATCAGACTCACTATCGTGCATTGTTAGTCCGTCCACAACAGATGTTCAAATAATTAAGAAGGGAATAAAAATGTCGAAATTAGGGATCTCATCACTATTTAAAAGCATACTGCTTACCGCAGCTTTGGCTGTTTCATTTACCGCTTCTGCATTTACCGAAGGCACGGATTACATGGTTCTGGAAAAACCTATTCCGAATGCCGACAAAACGCTGATTAAGGTATTTAGCTACGCCTGCCCGTTCTGTTACAAGTACGACAAAGCGGTTACCGGTCCGGTATCGGAAAAAGTGAAAGATATCGTTGCTTTCACTCCATTCCATCTGGAAACAAAAGGTGAATACGGCAAACAAGCAAGCGAAGTCTTTGCGGTCTTGATCAATAAAGATAAAGCAGCAGGCATTTCCTTATTTGATGCTAACTCTCAGTTTAAGAAAGCCAAGTTTGCCTACTACGCGGCTTATCACGACAAAAAAGAACGCTGGTCTGACGGTAAAGATCCGGCTGCTTTTATCAAAACCGGTCTGGATGCCGCAGGTATGAGTCAGGCGGATTTTGAAGCGGCACTGAAAGAACCAGCGGTTCAAGAAACACTGGAAAAATGGAAAGCCTCTTATGATGTCGCCAAAATCCAGGGGGTTCCAGCCTATGTCGTTAATGGTAAGTACTTGATCTACACCAAGAGCATCAAATCCATCGACGCGATGGCAGACCTTATCCGTGAGTTAGCAAGCAAATAACAGGGAAACAGGCTATGGGTATTAAGGGAATGTGGAAAGATCTTCGCACATCACCAGTTGACACACTGGTCAGATGGCAGGAGCAACGCTTGTTGTGGTTGTTAATGGCCGTTGCGATGGGCGCGTTAATTATCCTGGCGCACTCTTTCTTCCAGATCTATCTCTACATGGCACCCTGTGAGCAATGTGTATACATTCGCTACGCCATGTTTGTGATGGTTATTGGAGGATTGGTTGCAGCGATCAACCCAAAGAACATCATCCTAAAGCTAATTGGCTGCGTGATGGCATTTTACGGCAGCATTTTGGGACTGAAGTTTTCGCTCAAACTAAACGATATCCACCATGCAGTACATAATCCGGATCCCGATTCACTGTTTGGCGTACAGGGTTGCTCTACCGATCCAACTTTTCCCTTTAACCTGCCGCTGGCACAGTGGGCACCAAATTGGTTCAAGCCTACAGGGGATTGTGGCTATGACGCACCAATCGTTCCTGATGGCGTCACACTGAGCAGCACGCAACAGTGGTTTGTGGAAATGTATCAGCAATCTGAAGGCTGGTATCTGCTACCACCATGGCATTTTATGAATATGGCTCAGGCTTGTATGCTGGCTTTTGGTATGTGTCTGGTGCTGCTGGTCATTATGAGTGGCGCATGGGCGCTTAAAATCATCAGAGGCTAACTCAGCAACACCCGAAGCCAGTCGTTCTGGCTTCGGGTTCTTTTATTAACCTATCTGCACCGACAGCATACTTAAACTGCCCATTTCTATACCATCGACCGGAATGGTAATTGGCTCCTGCCCATCCCACGCACCTAAGACATACAACAACGGCAGATAGTGCTCTGGCGTTGGGTTCGATAACGCGCCACCTTCATGGTCGAGATAATTCACCAGAGGATGCTGCTCTACCGGCCCTTGCCACGTCAGATTCGCTTTCACATACTCATTAAACGACGTCGCCCACGGATACGGTGAACTATCACCGTGCCACTTCACTGTGCGCAGGTTATGTACCACGTTACCGCTGGCGACCAACATTATTCCTTCATCCCGCAGCGCTGCCAGTTTGCGCCCCATTTCGAAATGCCAGGCGGCAGGTTTGCTACTGTCGATACTCAACTGCACCATCGGAATATCGGCGTCAGGATACATCTTAATCAGCACGCCCCACGAGCCGTGGTCAAAGCCCCAGGCTTCTTTATCCAGTGTGACAGGCACTGGCGCTAACAGCTCAACCAATCGCTGAGCCAAAGCCGGTGAGCCAGGAGCCGGATAATGCGTATCGTACAGCGCCTGCGGGAAGCCACCAAAGTCATGAATCGTGGGCGGCATCTCCATCGCGGTCACTCCTGTTCCACGGGTAAACCAATGAGCCGAAACCACCACTATTGCTTGCGGGCGTGGCAATGTCATCCCCAACGTCTGCCAGCTGCGGGTATACAAATTATCTTCCAGCACGTTCATCGGACTACCGTGACCTAAAAACAATGCTGGCATACGTGTTGAAGACATGATGATATCCTTAACTAAAGGTGTCATTTTGATATCCTCACAATACGCTTGTTCGGCGGAGTAAGAACCCGGATAACAATGATGATGATCATCAGTTATTTTGACGATCTGCCTGAAAGTAAAGATTTATAAGGAGTTGTCGATGTCAGTACCTCTCATTCTGACCATACTGGCGGGGGCAGCCACGTTTATTGGCGCGTTTCTCGGCGTTCTCGGGCAAAAACCCTCGAACCGCTTACTGGCGTTTTCGCTAGGATTTGCGGCGGGGATCATGTTGCTCATCTCATTAATGGAAATGCTTCCTGCCGCATTAGCCGCCGAAGGAATGTCGCCTGTGTTGGGTTATGGAATGTTTATCTTCGGTCTGCTTGGCTATTTTGGCCTGGACCGCATGTTGCCACATGCGCATCCGCAGGATTTAATGCAAAAATCGGTGCAGCCGTTGCCAAAATCGATCAAGCGCACAGCCATTCTGCTCACTCTCGGCATCAGTCTGCATAACTTCCCGGAAGGGATTGCCACCTTTGTCACGGCGAGCAGCAACCTGGAGCTGGGATTTGGTATCGCCCTGGCCGTCGCGTTGCACAATATCCCTGAAGGTCTGGCGGTTGCAGGCCCGGTTTATGCAGCAACGGGTTCTAAACGCACGGCAATTCTGTGGGCGGGGATTTCTGGATTGGCAGAAATTCTTGGTGGTGTGCTGGCGTGGTTAATCCTCGGTAGCATGATTTCCCCGGTGGTCATGGCGGCAATCATGGCGGCGGTTGCAGGAATTATGGTGGCGCTCTCGGTTGATGAATTAATGCCGCTCGCCAAAGAGATTGACCCTAATAATAACCCCAGCTATGGCGTACTATGTGGAATGTCAGTGATGGGATTCAGTTTAGTGCTGCTACAAACGGCGGGAATTGGTTAAAAGCAACAACAGAAGTTGTCCAGCGCATGGACAACTTCTGCCAGCTTCACTAAAGCCTTATTCTACCTTTTCGGCTGTCTCTTCTCTCGTACTGTTTAAGTATTTGTTCCGCGCTTCAAGCAGTGCGTCTCTGTCCTGGCGAAACGCCCGACAATAACGTTTCAAATGCAGGAGATAACCCACCACAACAAGAGCAATCAATACAATCCAGTACCAGGCGATAAACATCCTTTTACCCTTAATATTTAACAATACTAAACATTTAGCGCATAAATTTCACATATCCTTTTTCGGATATATTCATATGGTCGCATAATAACGGAACAATTATATGATTTTGATCATAATGAAAAAGAATGCCTGATATTAATGAAATTTTCTCATAGAAAGAGAAGCGGAATTAACATCTTGCATAGCAGGGCAAAATAAAAACCGAAGCCAGCTACAACTTCGGTTTCTTGATTAAGACAGTAAATTAAGCAGCGATTTTCAGCTGGCTTTACGCTCATGTGCCTGACGGTATGCCACCAAGTCTTCAATAGTCACGAGCGCCATATTGTGTTTATTGGCAAACTCAATGCACTCTGGTGCACGCGCCATCGTGCCATCGTCATTAGTCAGCTCACACAGCACACCAGCCGGTTTAAAGCCTGCCAGCGTCATCAGATCAATAGTCGCTTCAGTATGGCCGCCACGCGTCAGTACACCACCAGCCTGAGCGCGAAGTGGGAAAACGTGGCCCGGGCGATTCAGATCAGAAGGTTTTGCGCCATCGGCAATCGCTGCGCGAACGGTCGTAATACGGTCAGCGGCAGAAACACCGGTAGTCACACCTTCAGCCGCTTCAATGGTCACGGTAAAACCGGTGCCATAGGCGCTGGTGTTATTTTCTACCATCATTGGCAGATCGAGTTGTTTACGGCGATCTTCAGTAATGCACAGGCAAACAATACCGCTACCGTGGCGAATGGTCAGCGCCATCTGCTCAACGGTCATGGTTTCTGCCGGGAAGATCATATCGCCTTCGTTTTCACGGTCTTCATCATCAAGCACCATTACACCGCGTCCTTCACGCAGCGCAGCCAGTGCATTTTCAACACGTTCGAAAGGCGTACCAAAAGAGGAAAGTAGCGTCTGATTCATGGTAAAAAAAACCTCACTAAAATTATGGTTACCAGAATCAGGGCAGTCTTAGGAGTGGCGGCATATAGCCAAAATAACGTGAGCGGGTCCATGCCCGACAGAATCGTTACTCTCTCCCATCCGGACTCTAACCGTCGGCCCCGGAATTACACCGGATCTGCTGTCCTTTGAGTTCGCACCCAAAGCGCTCGCGGGCTTTCAACTGAGTTGATTTACCGCCGGTGGGGAATTTCGCCCCGCCCTGAGAATAAGCGGATTCACTATAACGCTAATGATTAGCGGCAGCAACGCATAGCTTCACATAATTCTGGTTTATGACTTACCCTTATCGCACTACAATGGCACTCAACACCTATCAGTACAGGGAAACTACAATGATTGACCCGAAAAAAATTGAGCAAATCGCTCGCCAGGTTCACGAATCAATGCCTAAAGGAATCAGGGAGTTCGGGGAAGATGTGGAGAAAAAAATCCGCCAAACCCTACAAGCGCAGCTGACGCGTCTCGATCTGGTGAGCCGCGAAGAATTCGACGTACAGACGCAAGTCCTGTTACGGACTCGTGAGAAACTGGCATTACTGGAGCAGCGCATCAGTGAACTGGAAGCGCGCAATAATTCGGTAGCAGATCTTCAATCTCCTCCGGCTATCCCGCCTATTGATAAAGCAGAATAAAGCAACACAAAAACGGGCCAGACGGCCCGTAATATCAGTGTTCTAATTCAAGTTCTCTGGTTTGCATCATCTGTTGGCAATACCAGGCATAACGTGCGCAAAACCAGGTTCTATGTTCTTCATCCATGTTACCAGTAACGGCCAGAATATCGACCGGGCGACCTTCTGCGTGCATTCTGGCAAAACTACGCGCCAGGAAATCGAAATTATTTAAAGAATTAAGACTATGATCCATAAGCACATCCTCCGGTTATCGCATACCTTTTAAGGCCATATGCTTTTTCTGATTTCAGTATTCCCCAATCAGTGTAGTGCCTTTAAACATAACGTGCGTAAATATATTGTCCCCGATCACACTTTTTAGTGAAAAATAAAAAACCATATTAAAAGACTTTCTCTTCCAGAATTTCTCTAACGTGTGTTATTATTAACAAAGATAAATGTAAGCAAGGAAACTATCCTAAAGTAAATATTGCGTCACTAAATGGACATTGGAGTGACATATGATTTTATTCGCCGACTATAACACCCCTTATCTTTTCGCTATTTCCTTTGTACTGTTGATCGGCCTTTTAGAAATTTTTGCGCTTATCTGCGGTCACATGCTCTCCGGTGCTCTTGATGCACATCTTGACCATTATGATTCCATAACCACAGGTCATATTAGCCAGGCACTTCATTATCTCAATATCGGAAGATTGCCAGCTCTCGTCGTTCTCTGCTTGCTGGCTGGTTTTTTTGGTCTTATTGGCATCCTGTTGCAGCATGCCTGCATCATGGTCTGGCAATCACCACTGTCGAACCTGTTCGTGGTTCCTGTCAGTTTACTGTTTACGATTATTACGGTGCATTATACCGGTAAAATAGTTGCGCCCTGGATTCCACGCGACCATAGTTCAGCTATTACAGAAGAAGAATATATTGGTAGCATGGCATTAATTACCGGTCATCAAGCCACTTCAGGTAATCCCTGCGAAGGAAAACTCACCGATCAATTTGGCCAAATACATTATTTACTACTGGAGCCTGAAGAAGGAAAAATTTTCACTAAAGGAGACAAAGTGTTAATTATTTGCCGACTTTCTGCAACTCGATATTTGGCGGAAAACAATCCCTGGCCCCAAATATTGTAATTTATTAATCAAAAGGAAATTTAATAATGGATGATATTGTTAATTCTGTGCCCTCCTGGATGTTTACCGCGATTATTGCCGTATGCATTCTGTTTATTATTGGAATTATTTTCGCCAGGCTCTATCGTCGCGCTTCGGCAGAGCAAGCTTTTGTTCGTACTGGTTTAGGTGGGCAAAAAGTGGTAATGAGCGGTGGCGCAATCGTGATGCCGATCTTTCATGAAATAATCCCCATCAATATGAATACTCTGAAGCTGGAAGTCAGCCGCTCAACCATTGATAGCCTGATTACGAAAGATCGTATGCGCGTCGATGTCGTTGTCGCTTTCTTTGTGCGGGTAAAACCGTCAGTGGAAGGTATTGCCACCGCCGCCCAGACGCTTGGGCAACGCACCCTGTCGCCTGAAGACTTACGTATGTTGGTTGAAGATAAATTTGTCGATGCCCTCCGTGCAACAGCTGCACAAATGACCATGCATGAGTTACAGGATACCCGCGAGAACTTCGTGCAGGGCGTACAAAATACCGTAGCTGAAGATCTGTCGAAAAACGGCCTGGAACTGGAAAGCGTTTCACTTACCAACTTTAACCAGACGTCGAAAGAACATTTCAATCCTAACAACGCCTTTGACGCCGAAGGTTTAACTAAGCTGACGCAGGAGACGGAGCGCCGTCGTCGCGAACGTAACGAAGTTGAACAGGATGTAGAAGTTGCGGTGCGTGAGAAAAACCGTGATGCGCTTTCGCGGAAGCTGGAGATTGAACAGCAAGAAGCGTTTATGACGCTTGAGCAGGAGCAGCAGGTTAAAACCCGTACCGCTGAGCAGAATGCGAAAATTGCGGCTTTTGAGGCCGAGCGTCGTCGGGAAGCAGAGCAGACGCGAATTCTGGCTGAACGACAGATTCAGGAAACGGAAATCGACCGCGAACAGGCCGTCCGTTCCAGAAAAGTTGAAGCTGAACGTGAAGTTCGCATTAAAGAGATCGAACAGCAGCAGGTCACCGAAATCGCCAACCAGACGAAATCGATCGCGATTGCCGCCAAATCGGAACAGCAGTCACAAGCGGAAGCGCGTGCCAACCTTGCACTTGCAGAAGCGGTAAGCGCCCAGCAAAACGTAGAAACAACTCGCCAGACCGCAGAAGCCGATCGTGCTAAACAAGTTGCCCTAATCGCTGCCGCGCAGGATGCAGAAACCAAAGCGGTTGAACTGACCGTGCGGGCGAAAGCAGAGAAAGAAGCCGCAGAGATGCAGGCGGCGGCAATCGTTGAGTTAGCCGAAGCTACGCGTAAAAAGGGTCTGGCGGAAGCAGAAGCGCAACGTGCGCTGAACGACGCTATCAACGTACTTTCTGATGAACAAACCAGCCTTAAATTCAAACTGGCGCTATTACAGTCGTTACCTGCAGTAATAGAGAAATCCGTTGAGCCGATGAAGTCTATCGACGGCATCAAGATTATTCAGGTCGATGGATTAAACCGAGGTGGTGCTGCGGGGGATGCAGCATCAGGCAGCGTTAGTGGCGGAAACCTGGCAGAACAGGCATTGTCTGCCGCACTCTCTTACCGCACACAGGCACCGCTGATTGACTCCTTGCTCAATGAAATTGGCGTTTCAGGCGGCTCACTGGCTGCATTGACTTCACCCTTAACCTCAACAACTCCCGTCGCCGAAAACGTAGAATAAATTTTCAGCTATGAACATCCCTGGCACAAAAAGCCGGGGATTTTTTATATCTGCGTTCCGCTAAAAACTGCAAATGATCAGGTCGTTGCAACGTTTTGCGTGACCGCTCGGGGAAGGCAAAACTGCCTCAGGGAAAGCGTTGCGCGGGGTCCGGCGCTCATCAACAATCGGGGAGTCAGCAAAGGGCTGAAACGGGAAAGCCCCTCCCGAGGAAGGGGCCTTACAGAAGGAAAGGGTTATGATGAAGCTCGTCATCATACTGATTGTGTTGTTACTAGTAAGTTTCCAGGCTTATTAACAACCAATTCAGAGGGGGGAGAAATCCTCCCTTACCCTTGTTCCTTTACTCTAGGTTGAAAAAACAACAGCGTCAATAGGCCTGCCAGGTTCGAAGCGAGATCTGTGAAGCGCTTTCCGGTTAGCCTTTTTTATCCTGTTGGATCTTCTTGATAATATTAGTGGTCGAGCAACCGTCTTCAAAGTTGAGCACCAACACTTCGCCGCCGTTGGCCCAGACTTCTTTACTCCCGGCAATCTCTTCTGGTTTATAATCGCCGCCTTTCACCAGCAGGTCTGGCAGGATCCCGGCGATCAAGCGCTGCGGCGTGTCTTCTTCAAACGACACCACCCAGTCGACCGCTTCCAGTGCGCCCAGCACAATCATACGCTGTTCGAGCGGGTTAACGGGGCGGGAATCCCCTTTCAGCCGTTTGGTGGAGGCATCGCTGTTGACGGCGACAATCAGGCGGTCACCCAGCTTGCGGGCGTTTGCCAGATAGGAGACATGCCCGGCGTGGAGAATGTCAAAGACGCCATTGGTCATCACCACTTTTTCACCGCGTTTACGCGCTGCCGCTACGGCCAGCTTCAGTTCCTCTTCGGTCATCACGCCAAAGCCGGTATCTGCGCGTCCACGTACAGCGTTTTCCAACTCGATCGGCGAAACCGTGGACGTCCCCAGTTTGCCGACCACCACACCAGCCGCCGCATTGGCAAAGAAGCAGGCTTCTTCCAGCGAATTACCCGCTGCCAATGTTGCCGCCAGCACACCAATCACCGTGTCGCCCGCACCGGTAACGTCATACACTTCCTGCGCCTGAGTTGGCATATGCAGCGGTGCTTTACCCGGTTGCAGCAGCGACATCCCCTGTTCGGAACGGGTCACCAACAGAGCCGAGAGTTCGTAATCGGCAATCAGTTTCATGCCGCGCTCAACAATCTCTTCTTCAGTCTTACATTTACCGACAACAGCTTCAAATTCCGAGAGATTCGGCGTTAACAGCGTAGCGCCGCGGTAGCGCTCAAAATCGGTGCCTTTTGGATCAATCAGCACCGGAACGCCCGCTTTACGCGCCAGTTGGATCATCTGCTGCACGCTTGCCAGCGCACCTTTCGCGTAGTCAGAAAGCACCAGCGCGCCAATCGAACTCAGTGCCTGATTAATCCGCTCGTGCAGCGGCTGCGGATCAACCCCTTCGAAACCTTCTTCGAAATCCAGACGAATCAGCTGTTGGTTGCGGGAAAGTACCCGTAATTTGGTGATAGTCGGATGCGTCGGTACAGAAACAAAGTCGCATTTGACGTTGACGTCGGCCAGAGATTTACTCAGCGCGCGCGCTGCATCGTCAATGCCCGTCAACCCGACCAGGCGTGCATTAGCACCGAGAGAAGCGATATTCATCGCCACGTTAGCCGCGCCGCCCGGACGTTCTTCGATGGTATTCACTTTAACCACGGGCACCGGCGCTTCCGGCGAGATACGGCTGGTGGGACCGTACCAGTAACGATCCAGCATCACATCACCAACCACCATCACTCCTGCACGTTCAAACTCTGGCAGCGTTACTTTCATTCCTGTCTCCTGAGAGATTCAAAATTTGCGCGCGATAATACCATACTTCATTCTTCCACCAGCCACTTCTGCCAGCTTGCCCGCACCAGTTCACGCTCTGCGGTGAAGCAATCCTCCGGCACATGGCCCGGCAATTCCTGTAATGCCAGATGATGAAGTTCATCGCGCAGCGTAGTGTAAGCACGGGTCAGCGCCATCGCTTCCTGCTCTTCCATAATGTCGTTTTGCGCCAGCAGCTCCAGAATACGCACGTTGTCTGACCAGCGCGTTAACTTCGGTTTTTCATGAGCGTAGCGCAACACCAGATATTGAGTAATAAATTCGATATCGGTAATTCCGCCTTCATCGGCTTTGATATCAAAGCGATCGCGATGTTTATTGCCGAGATGAGCGCGCATTTTCTCGCGCATTTCCCGCACTTCCGTTTGCAGAGTTTTACCTTCACGCGGCAGCGTCATAATCTCGCGACGCACCGCGTCAAAGTGCGCGGTGAGCTGCGGATCGCCGTACACTACACGCGCACGCACCAGCGCCTGATGTTCCCACGTCCAGGCCTCGTTTTTCTGATAATCGGCAAATGCTTCTGCGGATGTCACCAGCATTCCCGCCGCCCCGGACGGACGCAACCGTGCATCCACTTCATACAAAATGCCGGAAGAGGTACGCGTACTGAACAGATGCATAATGCGTTGCGCCAGACGCAGATAAAACTGTCGCCCGTCGATTTCCCGCTCGCCGTCAGTCATCGCATCCATTGGGCAATCATGGAGGAAGATCAGGTCAAGATCGGAACTGTAGCCTAACTCCCAGCCGCCCAGCTTGCCGTAGCCGACCACCGCAAAACCACGCCCTTCGCGTTCGTTCAGGTGATTCGGTTTACCGTAGCGGGCCACCATTTGAACCCACGCCTGCTGAACGACGGCATCTATCATAGCTTCCGCCAGCCAGGTTAAGTGATCGCTCACTTTCATTACCGGTAGCGTACCGGCGATATCCGCTGCCGCAATACGTAACAGTTGCGCCTGTTTGAACTGACGCAGCGCCTCAAGCTGTTGTTCTTCGTCATCTTCCGGCACGCGCAGCAAATACTGGCGCAGTTCATCACGGTAGGCATCCGTCGCCGTCGGCTGGTAGAGAGTGTTTGGATCGAGCAGTTCATCCAGCAATAACGGATAGCGCGCCAGCTGGCTGGCAATCATCGGCGATGCGGCACACAGAGAAATCAAATGCTTAAGCGCCGCAGGAAATTCACTAAGCAATTCTAAATAGGTGGTGCGGGTAACAATCCCCACCAGCAAGGCGGTAATGCGCGACAGCGTGACAGCAGCGTCTTCACGCGCACAGACATCACTTAGCAGATGCGGCATCAGATGGTCGAGCACCTGACGCCCGCGCGGCCCGATGGTACGCTTATCCAGCTCTTTGCGAAAATCGGCAATCAGCGTCAGCACCTGTTTGCAATCATCTTCGCTAAGATGCGCCAGCACTGGCGTAGTGTCATCTTCCTGCAACACATCCTGCCACAGCTCACGCCACTGTTCCGACAGCGACTCTTCCTGAGTTTCGCTTTCGTCGTCGCCAATCAATTCGTTAAACACCCGGCGCACATTGGTCATATGTCCGGTCAGCTTCCCTGTTAGTTGCGACCAGTCAGCGAAATCCATTGCCCACGCCAGCCGCGCACGATTAAGCTCATCAGAAGGAAGCGTCTGGGTTTGTTCGTCGTTAATGCTTTGCAGCAGGTTTTCCAGACGCCGCAGGAACAGATACGCCACTCGCAATTGTTCAGCATCGTTTTCAGAAAGCAGATGCAGCGCGGAAATGGCGCTGAGCGTTGGCAGTAAAGAGCGCGATTGCAGCGACGGTTCACGCCCGCCGCGAATGAGCTGAAACACCTGGACGATAAATTCAATTTCGCGAATGCCACCTGCGCCAAGTTTGATGTTGTCGGTCAAACCGCGTCGACGCACTTCACGGGCAATCATTCCTTTCATGTTGCGCAGCGACTGAATCACGCTGAAATCGATGTAACGACGGAAAACAAACGGGCGCAGCATCGCACGCAACTCGTTAGCATAGACGCCTTCGCTATCGCCCATAATCCGCGCCTTGACCATCGCGTAACGCTCCCAGTCGCGCCCCTGCTCCTGGTAATAATCTTCCAACGCGGCAAAGCTCAGCACCAGCGGGCCACTTTCGCCAAACGGACGCAGCCGCATATCCACGCGATAGACGAAGCCATCCTGCGTTGGTTGATCCAGCACTTTAATCAGCCGCTGCCCCATGCGGGTAAAAAACTGCGCGTTATCCAGTTCCCGGCGTCCGCCCTGCGTACAACCATGTTCCGGCCAGGCAAAAATCAGATCGATATCTGATGAGAAATTCAGCTCCCCACCGCCCAGCTTACCCATGCCTAAAATCAGCAGCGGTTGCGCTTCGCCCTGCGCATTGCACGGCGTTCCCCATTCGCGGCAGCAGGCGTCATACAGCCAGTCACGCGCCGCAACAATCAGCGTCTCCGCCAGATGGCTGAGCTGCTGCAAAATGCTCTCTTCAGTAACCAGTGCCAGCGTTTGCGCCCAGGCAATGCGCACCATAATACGCCGCCGGAATAGCCGCAGCTCGCGCATTAACCCGGCTTCGTCGCTTACATCACTGAGCGCCTCCTGCAACCATGCAGCGTAATGCTGCCATTCGTCGGCCTGCGGCGGTTGGCTTTCCAGTTCCGTCAGCCACTCTGGATGCGCAATTATGCTGTCCTGCAGAAAATCACTGAAAGTAAGTACTGACTTCGCCTGTATGCTAAGTGATTCCTCGGCTAAAGGCTCTGGCAGCCGCTCAACAACGGTCTGCCAGTACTGCTGTAACGGTGAAGAGAGCGGCTTCATAAGCGATTATATCCTTGCCTGATTAACGTTTTCCGCTGTGCAACCAGAATGGTTCCTGATTGTTTGCCTCATTACGGAAATGTTCAATTTCAATGCGTTGTCCGGTCGCAATAGCGTGACGCAGCCCCTGCCAGTTCTCCAGCCAGGCTTGCGCGACGACAGGATCGTAGTAACCCGCCAGCAACAGGATTGAGTCAATATCACGCGTCAGGCGTGGCAACTGGTCACGGTAGCGATCGCCCAACGGCTGGCAGAAAACGCTTTTCAGTTCAGCGGCATGGCGGGAAAGATGGATATCGGCAAAGCGTTTGAAGGAATCGCTCATTTTACTCTGCGCTTTGGCATCTAAAAACGGCTGCCAGGCTTTGCTTACCAGCCATTCGGTCAACGCCAGCTTCGCCATTGCCGTTTCGGTAGAGTAGACCGCCGTCACGGCAGAAACCGCTGAAGCGATGGTCGCTTCGCATTGGGTCAGCAGGTCACGTAAGTGAGTGCTCGCTTTACGTGGCACGATACCGCCGAACAGCATCAGTGTATGACGGACCAGGCCAATGGCTGCCAGCACCTGCTCTTTCGCCGCATCGTTGCCGCGTACCCACAGTTCTTCATGATACTGCCATTGCGCTAACGCCAGCTCGAGCGCCGCTTCCAGCCCCTGTTCCACATCAGCTTTTGCCGCAACATGTAAAATGGTGGTCGGTTTGATTTCACGCGCCGGATTGCCCTGCGCCAGATGATAGCCACGCGCTGCTTTGCTCAGGCTGCCCTGGCGTAATCCGGTTTGCGATACCAGTTGGTTCGCCAGTTTCAGCACCGCGCGCGTGTCGCCGCTAAGCAGTTCCAGTTCAAGCTCGCAGATAGGTTCAGCAAATTCACCCGCTTTCACTTCCCCCTGGTCGAGGGCGATTTCAATTTGGCTACCATCGATCTCTACCAGCCACTTTTCGCGATAAAAATCGGTGCTGAACAGCGGTTGTACGCGGGAAGCGAGATCGGCAGGCAATTCGCCGTTCGGCCAGACTTCCGTCGGTAACTGCGCCAGGTCGAGCGTCGGTTCGCTCAACGCCACGTTATATTCCGGGCGCTGGTGTAAGCCGCCTGTCACTCTTCCTGCAACTTTCATGGTCATCTCATAGCGACCGTTTTCGCCACGGATACGTAAGCCCATGTCGTGCCCACGCAGCCAGTTATCCAGCGTTTCGTAGTAAATATTCAGCAACTGCACGGGGTCATGGTGCTCGCCGCCCAGCGTATTGAGATGGTCACGCAACGCCTCAACGGCACTGTGATTAACAATAAACTTTAATTCGATTTCCTGAGCCATGGCCTTTACTTATCGGTTATGTCACATAAGTGACGATGAACGGCGAACTTAATGCGATCTTTTTTGTCAGTAGATAGTATTTTGCGCCAAATTGCCATGCAACGGGCAATTTGACGGGCGTAAAAGTTTGAAGCAGTGGCAAGACCTGACACAGAGGATTCCGATTGATGTCGAATGCTTTGCGTAGCGACACTGATGCCACTACTATCGTTCCACTTTCCATGACAATAACGACAGCCTGATGCCAAAATTACGCCTGATCGGATTAACTTTACTCGCACTTAGCGCCACTGCCGTCTCACACGCTGAAGAAACGCGCTATGTTTCTGATGAACTGAATACCTGGGTCCGTAGCGGTCCGGGAGATCATTATCGCCTCGTGGGCACGGTTAACGCCGGCGAGGAAGTGACCTTATTACAAACTGACGCCAACACCAATTATGCCCAGGTGAAAGACAGCTCTGGCCGTACCGCCTGGATCCCGTTGAAACAACTTAGCACAGAGCCAAGCCTGCGCTCCCGTGTGCCAGATCTGGAAAATCAGGTCAAAACCCTGACCGATAAACTCACCAATATCGATAACACCTGGAACCAACGCACCGCAGAAATGCAGCAAAAAGTGGCGCAGAGCGACAGCGTGATCAACGGGTTAAAAGAAGAAAATCAGAAACTGAAAAACGAGCTGATTGTCGCGCAGAAAAAGGTCGATGCCGCCAGCGTACAGCTGGATGACAAACAGCGCACCATCATCATGCAGTGGTTTATGTATGGCGGTGGCGTGCTGGGGCTTGGCTTGCTGCTTGGTCTGGTACTGCCGCACCTGATCCCAAGCCGCAAACGCAAAGATCGCTGGATGAACTAAATCGCCTTCTTCGTTGCACTGTCTTATTATTAGGAATTGTGTATTTGACGAAGGGATGATGGCGTGAAGATTTATCTGGTCGGTGGTGCTGTTCGGGATGCATTGTTAGGGCTACCGGTCAAAGACAGAGATTGGGTGGTGGTCGGCAGTACGCCACAGGAGATGCTCGACGCGGGCTACCAGCAGGTAGGCCGCGATTTTCCTGTGTTTCTGCATCCGCAAACGCATGAAGAGTATGCACTGGCACGTACCGAACGGAAATCTGGTTCCGGTTACACCGGTTTTACCTGCTATGCCGCACCGGATGTCACGCTGGAAGATGATCTTAAGCGTCGCGATCTGACCATTAATGCGCTGGCCCAGGACGATAACGGCGAGATTATCGACCCGTACAACGGTCTGGGCGATCTGCAAAATCGTCTGTTGCGCCATGTTTCCCCCGCTTTTGGCGAAGATCCGTTACGCGTGTTGCGCGTAGCGCGTTTTGCTGCGCGTTATGCCCACCTCAGTTTCCGTATTGCCGATGAAACTCTGGCGCTGATGCGCGAGATGACCCATGCGGGTGAACTGGAACACCTGACGCCTGAACGGGTATGGAAAGAGACGGAAAACGCCCTCACCACCCGCAATCCCCAGGTGTTCTTCCAGGTACTGCGCGATTGCGGCGCACTGCGCGTTTTATTCCCGGAAATTGACGCCCTGTTTGGCGTTCCGGCCCCTGCCAGGTGGCATCCGGAAATCGACACGGGTATTCATACCTTAATGACGCTCTCAATGGCGGCGATGCTGAGTCCGCAGGTCGATGTCCGTTTCGCAACGTTATGCCACGATCTCGGTAAAGGACTGACGCCACCAGAACTTTGGCCGCGTCATCATGGTCATGGCCCGGCGGGTGTGAAGTTAGTGGAACAACTATGCCAGCGTCTGCGCGTGCCAAATGAAATTCGCGATTTAGCCAGACTGGTGGCTGAGTTTCACGATCTCATCCACACCTTCCCAATGCTGAACCCAAAAACCATCGTCAAACTATTTGATTCCATCGACGCCTGGCGTAAACCGCAGCGTGTCGAGCAACTGGCGCTGACCAGCGAGGCTGATGTGCGCGGCAGAACCGGTTTTGAATCAGCCGACTACCCACAAGGCCGCTGGTTGCGCGAAGCCTGGGAAGTGGCACAGTCAGTGCCGACAAAAGCCGTCGTTGAAGCGGGATTTAAAGGTGTGGAGATTCGCGAGGAGCTGACCCGACGGCGGATTGCGGCGGTGGCTGGCTGGAAGGAACAGCGTTGCCCAAAACCTGAGTGAGTGTTGGATATTTTGCCGGATGCGACGTAAGCGTCTTATCCGGCTACATGTCAACGACAGTTGTAGGCCTGATAAGACGCGCGAGCGTCGCATCAGGCGTTGATTGCCGGATGCGGCGTGAACGCCTTATCCGGCCTACGCAATCTGATAAGACGCGTCAGCATCATATCCGACACTGTTCTTCACATCAAAAGAACACAACGTACACCGCAGCCGCCACAATAAAGCGATAAATGGCGAACGGGATAAACGAAATGCGCTTAATCAATTGCAGGAAGGTTTTAATCGCTATCAGCGCCACCACAAAAGCGGTGATAAACCCAACGGCAAACATCGGGATATCGCCGGTTGTCAGGAAGCCCCAGCTTTTGTAGAGATCGAGCGCCGTTGCGCCCATCATCATCGGCACCGCCAGCAGGAACGAAAACTCGGAAGCAGCGTAACGGCTCACCCCCATCAGCATCCCACCTGAAATGGTCGCCCCGGAACGGGAGAAACCCGGCCACAGCGCCAGACACTGGAAGCAACCAATCATAAACGCCTGACGATAGGTCATATCATCAAGACCCGGCGCACGCGGCTCTTTCGGCTTCAGGCATTCAGCGGCAATCAGCAACAGACCGCCAACGACCAGTGCATACATCACATTTATCGGGTTAAACAATGATTTAATCGTGTCGTGGAACAACAGCCCCAGTACCACCGCCGGAATCATCCCCAGCAAAATGTGGATCAGCGTTAAACGGCCTTTGCTTTCTCCTTCGTGCTGCAACGGGCGACCAAAGTGAATACCAATAAGGCCAAACAGACGTCGCCAGAACATGACAACCACTGCCAGAATTGATCCTAACTGGATCACGACTTCAAAGGTTTTCGCCGTGTCGCCCTCAAACCCCAACAAGTGACCGACAATAATCATATGGCCCGTGCTGGATACCGGCAGAAATTCTGTCAATCCTTCGACCACACCCAATATTGCCGCTATCAGCAGCGAGTGCATATCGCTCATCAATAAACCCCTAAATTATAAAAATGTAACGCTTGTCCGAACTACTGCAGTATGACCAGGTTATAACCGTTTGGTTTAACAGCTGTAAAATTAATTATTTTCTTTCAGATTATTGCCACGCTCAATGATTACGCCAACATTCGCCGCCCGCGCCACTGCGCCTGGCTTGCTGAGTTTGATACGCACCCACGGCGAGTTGAAGCGTGCTAACAGCAACTCCGCCACCTCTTCAGCCACACGTTCCACCAGCGCAAAACGCGCCCCCTCGACGTGGCTGACTACCGTTTCTGCAATGTCAGCGTAACTGAGGCAATCCGCCACATCATCACTTTTCGCCGCTTTACGGTTATCCCACGCCATTTCGATATCGAACACTAACTTCTGTTCGATGGTCTGTTCCCAGTCGTAAACACCAATAGTGGTGATTACCGAAAGTTGCTCTATAAATACAATATCCATCACGTCCTGCCTGCTTTTTGGCTAACCGGATACCACTTCCGGCGAAATGTGCGTATTATCCACAGATTCATCGTTGAACACGAATTTTCAAAACGGAACAGCTTATGAGTGCAATCGCGCCTGGAATGATCCTCATCGCGTACCTCTGCGGCTCCATTTCCAGTGCCATTCTGGTTTGCCGCTTGTGTGGGCTGCCCGATCCGCGAACCAGCGGCTCCGGCAATCCAGGCGCAACCAATGTGTTACGTATCGGTGGCAAGGGAGCAGCCGTAGCAGTACTGATTTTCGACGTTCTGAAAGGAATGTTGCCCGTCTGGGGCGCGTATGAATTAGGTGTCAGCCCCTTCTGGCTAGGCTTAATTGCCATCGCCGCCTGTCTTGGACACATCTGGCCCGTTTTCTTCGGATTTAAAGGAGGAAAAGGCGTTGCTACCGCTTTTGGTGCCATCGCACCCATTGGCTGGGATCTCACCGGAGTAATGGCGGGAACCTGGTTACTGACCGTGCTATTGAGCGGATATTCGTCGCTGGGGGCGATTGTCAGTGCACTGATTGCTCCGTTTTATGTCTGGTGGTTTAAGCCACAATTCACCTTCCCGGTTTCGATGCTCTCTTGCCTGATCCTGCTGCGCCATCATGACAACATCCAGCGTCTGTGGCGTCGTCAGGAGACAAAAATCTGGACGAAATTCAAAAGAAAGCGCGAAAAGGATCCCGAGTGATTTCTGGTGGAGCTACATAACCTGATAGCCTTCGTCGGGCTTGCCCAGCCGTTGCTGGCACCATGCCGCCAGAAATTCCACGCAGACACGTAATTTCATGCTGCGATAGAGCGGCTCCCGGTAAACAGCCCAGATATTGGCGCTTTGTGCATACTCCGGCAATACTCGCACCAGTTTGCCACTCTCCAGAAACGGCAACACATCCCACTCGGAACGCAACATAATCCCTTTGCCCTCCAGCGCCCATTGCAACACTATCTCGCCGCTATTGGAGGAAAGATGCCCGCTTACCTTCACCGATTTTTTCTCCTGACCGTTCCCCAACTCCCATATTCCGTGGGTCATATCGCGCTCTTTGGTCACCAGGCAGTCATGACGACTTAATTCCTGTAAGGATTGTGGCTGCGGATATTTTTGCAGATACTCAGGTGCTGCGCATAATATTCTTTTATTTTTTGTCAAAAGATGCGCAATATAATAATCAGGAATTGCGTCATTAATACGAATATCCAGATCAATATTATCCTGCACTAAATCAATTTGCCGATCGAACAATTCAAAATGCACCTGTAACTCAGGATAATTGCGCATCAGTTCGGTAATGGCTGGAGCAATATGGCTGCGCCCAAAACCAAAACTGCAACCAATGCGGATCATCCCCTCCGGGCGCGTTTTGATTTGCGTGACGTCATCGACCAGTCGCTGATATTGGGTGAGGATTTCCAGCGCATGTTCGTAACAACGTTGGCCACTTTCAGTCAGCGCCACGCCGCGAGCGGAGCGGTTCAGCAGAGTTGTTGCCAGCGTATTTTCAAGGATTTGGATCCGCTTGGTGACAAATGCAGGCGTTTGCCCAAGCGTCGCCGCTGCAGCACTAAAACTCCCGCTATGGACGATTTCCACCAGTACCTGTAAGTCTTTGGCTAAAGGCCAGCTATTTAGCATTGTTAAATATCCGCAGTTTTGATAAACGCAGTGTATTTCGCAAAACATTACCATTCCCTGCTCTGGCGCAATATTCGTTCTTATTTTCGCGTTGATTCACGAACTGTTAATTACATATTCACGGTGGCAAAAAATATAAAACCACATTTTTAGTGGTAGTTTGTGGCGGTGAATTTTTCCAGACAAATACATAAACTGGAGTTGCCATGATGAGCGAAAGTAATAAGCAACAGGCAGTGAATAAGTTGACGGAGATTGTCGCTAACTTTACCGCCATGATTTCTACCCGAATGCCTGATGACGTGGTGGATAAACTAAAACAGCTAAAGGATGCCGAAACATCGTCGATGGGAAAAATCATCTACCACACGATGTTCGATAACATGCAAAAAGCGATCGACCTGAATCGTCCTGCCTGTCAGGACACCGGCGAAATCATGTTTTTTGTTAAGGTCGGTTCCCGTTTCCCACTGCTTGGCGAGCTGCAAAGCATACTCAAACAAGCCGTGGAAGAGGCAACCGTCAAAGCGCCACTGCGTCACAATGCGGTAGAAATTTTTGACGAAGTGAACACCGGCAAAAATACCGGCAGCGGCGTACCGTGGGTCACCTGGGATATCGTCCCCGACGGTGACGATGCGGAAATCGAAGTTTACATGGCAGGCGGCGGCTGCACACTACCTGGTCGTTCGAAAGTGTTAATGCCGTCGGAAGGATACGAAGGCGTGGTGAAATTCGTCTTCGAAAATATCTCCACCCTCGCCGTAAACGCCTGTCCACCGGTACTGGTAGGCGTGGGCATCGCCACCTCGGTGGAAACCGCCGCTGTGCTCTCACGTAAAGCCATTTTACGCCCAATTGGCAGCCGCCACCCCAATCCGAAAGCGGCAGAGCTGGAGCTACGCCTGGAAGAAGGACTCAACCGTCTGGGGATTGGTCCACAAGGGCTGACTGGCAACAGTTCAGTGATGGGCGTACATATCGAATCTGCCGCCCGCCATCCGTCAACCATCGGCGTTGCTGTTTCTACAGGCTGCTGGGCGCATCGTCGCGGCACACTGCTGGTTCATGCCGATCTCACCTTTGAAAATCTGTCTCACACCCGGAGCGCGTTATGAAAAAGATCCTGACAACCCCGATCAAAGCTGAAGATCTGCAAGATATTCGCGTCGGCGATGTGATCTACCTGACCGGTACGCTGGTGACCTGCCGTGACGTTTGTCACCGTCGCTTGATCGAACTGAAACGTCCGATCCCTTACGATCTCAACGGCAAAGCGATTTTCCACGCTGGCCCCATCGTGCGCAAAAACGGCGACAAATGGGAGATGGTATCCGTCGGCCCGACAACCAGTATGCGTATGGAAAGTTTTGAACGTGAATTTATCGAACAGACCGGCGTGAAACTGGTGGTCGGCAAAGGCGGAATGGGGCCGCTGACCGAAGAAGGCTGCCAGAAATTCAAGGCGCTGCATGTGATTTTCCCGGCAGGCTGCGCAGTACTGGCGGCAACCCAGGTGGAAGAGATTGAAGAAGTGCACTGGACAGAACTCGGGATGCCGGAGTCGCTGTGGGTCTGCCGGGTCAAAGAGTTCGGTCCGCTGATTGTTTCTATTGATACCCACGGCAACAACCTGATAGCCGAAAACAAAAAGCTGTTCGCCGAACGCCGCGATCCCATCGTGGAAGAGATTTGCGAGCACGTCCACTACATCAAATAACCCTCCCGGAGAGGCTCACCCCCTCTCCTTTTTCGCAGGCATAACACGATGAAACCTTCCACTGAATGGTGGCGATACCTTGCGCCGCTGGCGGTCATCGCCATTATTGCTCTAATTCCGGTTCCCGCAGGGCTGGAGAGTCATACCTGGCTCTACTTTGCCGTTTTTACTGGCGTGATCGTTGGACTGATCCTCGAACCCGTGCCGGGTGCCGTGGTGGCGATGGTGGGTATCTCCATTATCGCCATTCTCTCGCCGTGGCTGCTGTTTAGCCCGGAGCAGCTCGCCCAGCCAGGTTTTAAGTTCACCGCCAAATCCCTCTCCTGGGCGGTTTCTGGTTTTTCTAATTCGGTTATCTGGCTGATTTTCGCCGCCTTTATGTTTGGCACAGGCTATGAAAAAACCGGGCTTGGACGCCGCATTGCGCTGATTCTGGTGAAAAAGATGGGACATCGCACGCTGTTTCTCGGCTATGCGGTGATGTTCTCCGAGCTGATCCTGGCACCTGTAACACCGTCCAACTCGGCGCGCGGTGCGGGGATTATCTATCCCATCATCCGTAACCTGCCACCGCTCTATCAATCACAACCAAACGACAGCAGTTCGCGCAGCATTGGCTCGTACATCATGTGGATGGGGATTGTTGCCGACTGCGTGACCAGCGCCATTTTCCTGACGGCGATGGCACCTAACTTGCTGTTAATTGGCCTGATGAAAAGCGCATCTCACGCCACACTGAGTTGGGGCGACTGGTTCCTCGGGATGTTGCCGCTCAGTATTTTACTGGTTCTGCTGGTTCCCTGGCTGGCTTACGTGCTGTACCCGCCGGTACTGAAGTCTGGTGATCAGGTGCCGCGCTGGGCAGAGACGGAACTGCAGGCAATGGGCCCGCTCTGTTCGCGTGAAAAACGGATGCTGGGGCTGATGGTAGGCGCGCTGGTGCTGTGGATTTTCGGCGGTGATTATATCGATGCCGCGATGGTCGGTTACAGCGTGGTGGCGCTGATGCTGCTTCTGCGCATTATCAGTTGGGACGACATTGTCAGTAATAAAGCCGCGTGGAACGTTTTCTTCTGGCTGGCCTCGCTTATCACCCTCGCTACCGGACTCAACAACACCGGTTTTATTAGCTGGTTTGGCAAACTGTTAGCAGGCAGCTTAAGCGGTTATTCGCCAACGATAGTGATGGTGGCGTTGATTGTGGTGTTTTATCTACTGCGCTACTTTTTCGCCAGCGCCACGGCGTATACCTCCGCTCTCGCGCCGATGATGATTGCCGCCGCGCTGGCGATGCCGGAAATCCCGCTGCCGGTGTTCTGCCTGATGGTTGGCGCGGCAATTGGTCTGGGGAGCATTCTTACGCCATACGCCACCGGACCCAGTCCGATTTACTACGGTAGTGGTTATCTGCCAACGGTGGATTACTGGCGACTGGGGGCAATTTTTGGGCTGATATTCCTCGTGTTGCTGGTGATTACCGGCTTACTGTGGATGCCCGTGGTGTTGCTTTAAGTGAGGACGGTGCCGGAAGTGACTCTCCGGCACCTAAGAGTTTTACGCGGCCGGTAACTCTGCCAGCGGCCAGCGCGGACGCACGCTAACGCCAAGATCCGCCGTCGCGCCTGCTTTAAACCGCACCATTCCGGCATAGGCGATCATCGCGCCGTTATCAGTACAAAATTCCGGACGCGCGTAGAACACTTCGCCACGGCGTTTTTTCATCATTTCCGCCAGCTTCGCCCGTAACGTGCGGTTAGCACTCACGCCACCTGCCATTACCAGTCGCTTAAAGCCCGTCTGATCCAGCGCTCGCTTACACTTAATCATCAACGTATCGACCACCGCATCTTCAAAGGCGCGGGCGATATCAGCACGCGTCTGGTCGTCGGTGCCGTTATCACGAATGGTATTTGCCGCGAAGGTTTTCAGACCAGAAAAGCTGAAATCCAGCCCTGGACGGTCGGTCATCGGGCGCGGGAAGACAAAGCGCCCGGCTGTACCCTGAGCCGCCATTTTCGACAGTAATGGCCCGCCAGGATAATCCAGCCCCAGCAGCTTCGCGGTTTTATCAAACGCTTCACCAGCCGCATCATCGATAGACTCGCCGAGCAGCTCGTACTGACCAATGCCAGTCACGCTGATTAACTGCGTATGACCGCCGGAAACCAGCAGCGCCACAAACGGAAATTCCGGTGGGTTATCTTCCAGCATCGGCGCTAACAGATGCCCTTCCATATGGTGTACAGGGATCGCCGGAACGTTCCAGGCAAACGCCAGAGAACGCCCCACGGTCGCGCCAACCAGCAGTGCGCCGACTAATCCAGGGCCTGCGGTATAGGCCACAGCATCAATGTCTTTTGCCGTTAAACCAGACTCCTTTAGCGCCGCCTGGATCAACGGTACGGTTTTACGCACATGATCGCGGGAGGCCAGCTCAGGCACTACGCCGCCGTAGTCAGCGTGCAATTTCACCTGACTATACAATTGGTTGGCTAACAAACCTTTTTCATCGTCGTAAATGGCGATGCCGGTTTCATCGCAGGAAGTTTCAATACCCAGTACACGCATGACTTGTTTTACCTCGCTTTATTACCGCGCAGTGTAGGACCAATGCGGGTTGATGTAAAACTTTGTTCGCCCCTGGAGAAAGCCTCGTGTATACTCCTCACCCTTATAAAAGTCCCTTTCAAAAAAGGCCGCGGTGCTTTACAAAGCAGCAGCAATTGCAGTAAAATTCCGCACCATTTTGAAATAAGCTGGCGTTGATGCCAGCGGCAAACCGAATTAATCAAAGGTGAGAGGCACATGCCGGTAATTAAAGTACGTGAAAACGAGCCGTTCGACGTAGCTCTGCGTCGCTTCAAGCGTTCCTGCGAAAAAGCAGGTGTTCTGGCGGAAGTTCGTCGTCGTGAGTTCTATGAAAAACCGACTACCGAACGTAAGCGCGCTAAAGCTTCTGCAGTGAAACGTCACGCGAAGAAACTGGCTCGCGAAAACGCACGCCGCACTCGTCTGTACTAATTCCCCGAGAGCGTTGCTCTCCGATCAGACCGAGTTGTAGTTGTAAGGCCGTGCTTCCGAAAGGAATGCGCGGCTTATTTTCGTTTATGAATTGCTAAAAATCGGGGCCTATGGCTGGACGAATCCCACGCGTATTCATTAATGATCTGCTGGCACGCACTGACATCGTCGATCTGATCGATGCCCGTGTGAAGCTGAAAAAGCAGGGCAAGAATTTCCACGCGTGTTGTCCATTCCACAACGAGAAAACCCCGTCATTCACCGTTAACGGTGAGAAACAGTTTTACCACTGCTTTGGATGTGGCGCGCACGGCAACGCGATCGACTTCCTGATGAACTACGACAAGCTTGAGTTCGTCGAAACGGTCGAAGAGCTGGCGGCAATGCACAATCTTGAAGTGCCATTTGAAGCAGGTAGCGGCCCCAGCCAGATCGAGCGCCATCAACGACAAACGCTTTATCAGTTGATGGACGGTCTGAATACGTTTTACCAACAATCTTTACAGCAACCTGTTGCCACGTCTGCGCGCCAGTATCTGGAAAAACGCGGATTAAGCCACGAGGTTATCGCCCGCTTTGCGATTGGTTTTGCCCCCCCTGGCTGGGACAACGTCCTGAAGCGGTTTGGCGGCAATCCAGAAAATCGCCAGTCATTGATTGATGCGGGCATGTTGGTCACTAACGATCAGGGGCGCAGTTACGACCGTTTCCGCGAGCGGGTGATGTTCCCCATTCGTGATAAACGCGGTCGGGTGATTGGTTTTGGCGGACGCGTGCTGGGCAACGATACCCCCAAATACCTGAACTCGCCGGAAACGGACATTTTCCATAAAGGCCGCCAGCTTTACGGTCTTTATGAAGCGCAGCAGGATAACGCTGAACCCAATCGTCTGCTTGTGGTCGAAGGCTATATGGACGTGGTGGCGCTGGCGCAATACGGCATTAATTACGCCGTTGCGTCGTTAGGTACATCAACCACCGCCGATCACATACAACTGTTGTTCCGCGCGACCAACAATGTCATTTGCTGTTATGACGGCGACCGTGCAGGCCGCGATGCCGCCTGGCGAGCGCTGGAAACGGCGCTGCCTTACATGACAGACGGTCGTCAGCTACGCTTTATGTTTTTGCCTGATGGCGAAGACCCTGACACGCTGGTACGAAAAGAAGGTAAAGAAGCGTTTGAAGCGCGGATGGAGCAGGCGATGCCACTCTCCGCATTTCTGTTTAACAGTCTGATGCCGCAAGTTGATCTGAGTACCCCTGACGGGCGCGCACGTTTGAGTACGCTGGCACTGCCATTGATATCGCAAGTGCCGGGCGAAACGCTGCGAATATATCTTCGTCAGGAATTAGGCAACAAATTAGGCATACTTGATGACAGCCAGCTTGAACGATTAATCCCAAAAGCGGCAGAGAGCGGCGTTTCTCGCCCTGTTCCGCAGCTAAAACGCACGACCATGCGTATACTTATAGGGTTGCTGGTGCAAAATCCAGAATTAGCGACGTTGGTCCCGCCGCTTGAGAATCTGGATGAAAATAAGCTCCCTGGACTTGGCTTATTCAGAGAACTGGTCAACACTTGTCTCTCTCAGCCAGGTCTGACCACCGGGCAACTTTTAGAGCACTATCGTGGTACAAATAATGCTGCCACCCTTGAAAAACTGTCGATGTGGGACGATATAGCAGATAAGAATATTGCTGAGCAAACCTTCACCGACTCACTCAACCATATGTTTGATTCGCTGCTTGAACTGCGCCAGGAAGAGTTAATCGCTCGTGAGCGCACGCATGGTTTAAGCAACGAAGAACGCCTGGAGCTCTGGACATTAAACCAGGAGCTGGCGAAAAAGTGATTTAACGGCTTAAGTGCCGAAGAGCGATCGGGAAGCCCCCGACAGCCGCACTGAGAGGCAGCGGCAAATATATAAGTACGCCCTCGTAATTATCGTTGGCGGTAAACAACCGTTGGATTTCAGCGTTAACGGCTGAAGGACATCGGGTCAATCGCCCAACACCAACCTCATGAAATAAGTGTGGATACCGTCTTATGGAGCAAAACCCGCAGTCACAGCTGAAACTTCTTGTCACCCGTGGTAAGGAGCAAGGCTATCTGACCTATGCCGAGGTCAATGACCATCTGCCGGAAGATATCGTCGATTCAGATCAGATCGAAGACATCATCCAAATGATCAACGACATGGGCATTCAGGTGATGGAAGAAGCACCGGATGCCGATGATCTGATGCTGGCTGAAAACACCGCGGACGAAGATGCTGCCGAAGCCGCCGCGCAGGTGCTTTCCAGCGTGGAATCTGAAATCGGGCGCACGACTGACCCGGTACGCATGTACATGCGTGAAATGGGCACCGTTGAACTGTTGACCCGCGAAGGCGAAATTGACATCGCTAAGCGTATTGAAGACGGGATCAACCAGGTTCAATGCTCCGTTGCTGAATATCCGGAAGCGATCACCTATCTGCTGGAACAGTACGATCGTGTTGAAGCAGAAGAAGCGCGTCTGTCCGATCTGATCACCGGCTTTGTTGACCCGAACGCAGAAGAAGATCTGGCACCTACCGCCACTCACGTCGGTTCTGAGCTTTCCCAGGAAGATCTGGACGATGACGAAGATGAAGACGAAGAAGATGGCGATGACGACAGCGCCGATGATGACAACAGCATCGACCCGGAACTGGCTCGTGAAAAATTTGCGGAACTGCGCGCTCAGTACGTTGTAACGCGTGACACCATCAAAGCGAAAGGTCGCAGTCACGCTGCCGCTCAGGAAGAGATCCTGAAACTGTCTGAAGTATTCAAACAGTTCCGCCTGGTGCCGAAGCAGTTTGACTACCTGGTCAACAGCATGCGCGTCATGATGGACCGCGTTCGTACGCAAGAACGTCTGATCATGAAGCTCTGCGTTGAGCAGTGCAAAATGCCGAAGAAAAACTTCATTACCCTGTTTACCGGCAACGAAACCAGCGATACCTGGTTCAACGCGGCAATTGCAATGAACAAGCCGTGGTCGGAAAAACTGCACGATGTCTCTGAAGAAGTGCATCGCGCCCTGCAGAAACTGCAGCAGATTGAAGAAGAAACAGGCCTGACCATCGAGCAGGTTAAAGATATCAACCGTCGTATGTCCATCGGTGAAGCAAAAGCCCGCCGTGCGAAGAAAGAGATGGTTGAAGCGAACTTACGTCTGGTTATTTCTATCGCCAAGAAATACACCAACCGTGGCTTGCAGTTCCTTGACCTGATTCAGGAAGGTAACATCGGCCTGATGAAAGCGGTTGATAAATTCGAATACCGCCGTGGTTACAAGTTCTCCACCTACGCAACCTGGTGGATCCGTCAGGCGATCACCCGTTCTATCGCGGATCAGGCGCGCACCATCCGTATTCCGGTGCATATGATTGAGACTATCAACAAACTCAACCGTATTTCTCGCCAGATGCTGCAAGAGATGGGCCGTGAACCAACGCCGGAAGAACTGGCTGAACGTATGCTGATGCCGGAAGACAAGATCCGCAAAGTGCTGAAGATCGCCAAAGAGCCAATCTCCATGGAAACGCCGATCGGTGATGATGAAGATTCGCATCTGGGGGATTTCATCGAGGATACCACCCTCGAGCTGCCGCTGGATTCTGCGACCACCGAAAGCCTGCGTGCGGCAACGCACGACGTGCTGGCTGGCCTGACCGCGCGTGAAGCGAAAGTTCTGCGTATGCGTTTCGGTATCGATATGAACACCGACCACACGCTGGAAGAAGTGGGTAAACAGTTCGACGTTACCCGCGAACGTATCCGTCAGATCGAAGCGAAGGCGCTGCGCAAACTGCGTCACCCGAGCCGTTCTGAAGTGCTGCGTAGCTTCCTGGACGATTAATCGGTAGGCCGGATCAGGTGTTACGCCGCACCCGGCACTAGTCCCTCCGCACAAACGCCACCTTTTCGGTGGCGTTTTTATCGCCCACGCACCACCAGTGCCTGGTCCAGCTCGCGATACGCTTCAACCAGTTTCTCCAGTGAAACGCGACTTAAACCGCTGGGATTTGGCAGCACCCAAATCTGCGTCGAACCAATGGTGAGAGTTTGTTTCCCCCACTGTGCACCGCGCTGGCTGAATCCCTGTTCATATGCTTGTTTGCCCAGAATCGCCAACGCCTGCGGCTGATAATCTTCAATTTTTTCAATCAGCTTACGCCCGCCTGCGTGTAGCTCCTGCTTTGAAACTTCATTGGCTTGCACCGTTGGACGGTCTACCAGTTTGGTGACGCCACAACGATAATCCAGCAGATGCTGTGCCTCCTGCGGCTTCAACTGACGGTCGGTAAACCCGGCCTGATATATCACCTTCCAGAAGCGATTTGCCGGATGAGCAAAGGGAAAACCAGTCCCGGCGGATGAAAGCCCAGGGTTGATACCGCAAAACACGACCCGTAACCCTGGAGCCAAAATATCCTCAACCATATTTACTCCTTTCTAACATCACCAGGAAAAGTATAACGGATTGAAAATACATTGTTTATAAAAACAGCAGGCGCGCGGTAATGGCTGGATTGCGACACGGAGTTACTTTATAATCCGCTACCATGGCCCCTTAGCTCAGTGGTTAGAGCAGGCGACTCATAATCGCTTGGTCGCTGGTTCAAGTCCAGCAGGGGCCACCAGATATAGCAAAGGCTGACGAGAAATCGTCAGCCTTTTTCTTTTTATATATCAGTTACTTTGCGTGCCAGTAAGCCGCTGCACGTACCCGCTGTGGGTCATACTGTTCCGCTTCAAAGCGGCGGCTTAAATTCTTAACGACTTTGCCTTCGCCGGTTATCCAGATGAAGTAATCATCGGCAGGGATTTGCATCTGCGCCAGACGCGCATCTACCGCCTGCTCATCATGCGCCAGCCATTCGATATTAAAACCATCAAGGTGCGCGAGATAATCCTGACAGGCGTTATCCCGCACGCTAACCAGCGCACTAACTTGCGGTTTAACGGCAAGTTTGCTCAACGTTTCCAGGCGGCGGCGCAGTGCGGGCATTCCGGATTCATCGCAGACATACAGCTGATACGCGTAATCCTCTGGCACCACCAGCGAACCGCGCGGACCTGCCACCGTGAGTTTATCGCCCGGTTGCGCCTGCATCGCCCAGCCGCTGGCGACCCCACCGTCGTGAATAAAGAAATCGATCGCCAGTTCATGGCGTAGTTCGTCATACAGCGGCGTATAGTCACGCGACGGTGGGCGTGGTCCTTCCGGCCAGACGATGCCCTCCTCCGTTACCGTTGGCGGCACAAAGTGAGCGTCAGGTTGAGGAAAGAAGAGTTTGCTGTGATCGTCAAAGCCGCGCGATGTAAAACCGTCCAGCGCCTCGCCGCCAAGGACAATGCGCTGAAAACCGGCGCTGATACGCTCAACGCGTAGCACAGTCAGTTCACGGAAGCGCAGATCATTGCGAACGCGCTGTGGGTAGCGGGGGGTGTTATTCATTGTTATCGCCTTCATGATGGTAATCAGATATATCTAAATAAAATTTCGCAAATGATAATGATTGTTAATCATGATAAATGCAAGCGATTTGTAGAACTGATATGTCTATAGTCTGATAAGACGAACCGCCTCTTCTCAGGCATCATTACTCAACGCCGGATGCGGCGTGAACGCCTTATCCGGCCTACGTGTGAGATGAGTCCACGTTTAAAAATCATTATTGTACTTGCAGTAATGCTCATATCAGATATAAATTAGATATATCTAATTAAACAAAAGGAGGCTGATATGAGCCATCATCACGAAGGGTGTTGTAAACATGAAGGCCAGCCACGCCATGAGGGCTGCTGCAAAGGTGAGAAGTCAGAACACGAGCACTGCGGACACGGTCACCAGCATGAACACGGTCAATGCTGCGGTGGTCGCCACGGTCGCGGCGGCGGTCGTCGACAACGTTTCTTTGGTCACGGTGAATTGCGTCTGGTGATTCTGGATATTCTCTCGCGCGATGACAGCCACGGTTACGAGTTGATTAAAGCGATTGAAAATCTGACCCAGGGGAATTACACCCCAAGCCCGGGCGTCATCTACCCAACGCTGGATTTTCTGCAGGAGCAGTCGCTGATTACCATTCGCGAAGAGGAAGGTGGTAAGAAGCAGATTGCGCTGACCGAACAAGGCGCGCAGTGGCTGGAAGAAAACCGCGAACAGGTAGAGATGATTGAAGAACGCATCAAAGCGCGTTGCGTTGGCGCTGCGCTGCGCCAGAACCCGCAAATGAAGCGGGCGCTGGATAATTTTAAAGCGGTACTGGATTTACGCGTCAACCAGAGCGATATCACTGATGCACAAATAAAAAAGATCATTGCGGTGATCGACCGCGCCGCTTTTGATATTACGCAACTGGATTAATCACCGATTGCCGGATGTGGCGTGCCCTACCCCCGTAGGCCTGATAAGATGCGCCAGCATCGCATCAGGCATTGTGCGCCAACCGCCGGATGCGGCATATCGATTAATGCAGCACCGTCACCGCGTCTTCCAGTCGGCTGGCGCGGTGTTTCACCATCGCCGACACCTGCGCACTCTCTTCCACTAACTCGGCGTTTTTCTGGGTGATCAGGTTAAGCTCATCCACTGCACGGGTCAGGCTGGAAAGCCCATCGGCCTGTTCCAGCGTTGAATGGCTAATCTGAGCTATCAACTGGGTGACGTTTTTTACCTGTGCCACAATATCTTCCATCGTCCGTCCGGCGGCGTGTACCTGCTGCGAACCGGATTGCACCTTATCAGCACTGGCATCAATCAGCTTGCGAATATCGTTGGCAGCATTGGCGCTGCGGCTGGCTAAATGACGCACTTCCCCCGCCACCACTGCAAAACCTTTGCCCTGTTCGCCGGCACGCGCCGCTTCCACCGCCGCATTCAGGGCCAGAATATTGGTCTGAAACGCAATATCGTTAATCAGCGAAGTAATGGTGCCAATGCGCTGGGTACTGTCGGCAATATCGTCCATTGTCTTGATCACCGTAGTCATCGCCTCCCCGCCCTGCACTGCCGCATTACTGGCGGTGATAGAAAGTTTATCAGCAGCCGACGCCGTGGCAGAGTTCTGTTTCACCGACGCCGCCATCTGGTTCATGGTCGCCACCGTTTGCTGAACGTTATCAACTGTCTGCTGGGTATGTTCGTTCAGTTCATCGGTGCCTTTCGCCAGCGTCTCACTGCCATTTCTGACGCTGGAAACCTGGCTTGAGACATCGTTAATTAGCCAACGGCACATCAGGCCAAGCTGCCCTACCGCGCGTAATGTCAGCCCCAGCTCATCGCTGCGCTTCAGATGCTCAACACTATTACGCTCTCCGGTCGCCACCTTCAGTGCCTGACAGGCGACATTTTCTATCGGGCGGACAATCTGCCATTCAAAACAAGCGCTTGCCAACAATACCACTAACGCACAGAGGATATACGTCACCACCGGGGCAGCAACAAACCAAAGCATGGCCGCCAGCAAGATAAACATCAGGGTCATCACTCCACGCGCCCGCCAGCGAAGCGGTAATGAAGGCAGTTTACCCAGCCAGCCTTTACGCACCACCAGGCCTTTATGAATACGCTTACTGGTACGTCCGGCGTTCAACGCTTTGTACAGCGGCTCCACCGCCGCGATCTCTTCATCCGTCGCCCGGGTACGAATCGACATATAGCCACTGATTTTTCCCTCGCGCACCATCGGTACCGCATTGGCCCGCACCCAATAATGGTCGCCATTTTTGCGGCGATTTTTCACGATGCCGCTCCAGGGCTCCCCTTTTTTCAGGGTGAACCACATATCTGCAAACGCCGCTTTTGGCATATCCGGGTGACGCACCATGTTGTGCGGCTGCCCCTGTAACTCTTGCAAGGTAAAGCCGCTCACCTGCACAAAAGTGTCATTAGCATGAGTGATATAGCTTTGCAGATCGGTAGTGGACATCAGAGTGGTGTCGTCCGCCAGCGGGGTATTTTGCTGGGTGACATACGGATGAGAAGACATGTTCGCGTCCTGTGCAGGTTATATGGTTGTTAACTTCTTGTCAGAGTTTATGTCGGCCCCGCTGCGGTTATCTTTAACTGATTAATTTGATTTAGATCGCAATTTGCGATTAAAGCATAAATCTAATCCCTTGATTTAAAATACTTTCACTCTGTTACTATACGAAAACGTTAATTATCTTGCCCAAAAATCAGGCAGTTGTTGCCCTGAAAGTGTGCATTTGCGCAGCAATCGCCAAATCCATACCCGACAAAAACCGTGCAAAATAACAACAGATGTTAACAAATAGCATTAAATATTGCACAAATGATAACCGCATTTGTGTTTATCCCGATTTTCGCGATCGCAGCCGGTGTGGCGCAATCCCTGCAATACTTAAATCGGTATCATGTGATACGCGAGCCTCCGGAGCATATTTTGAACAGGTTACCTTCGAGCGCATCGGCTTTAGCGTGCAGCGCCCACGCCCTGAATCTCATTGAAAAGCGAACACTAGATCATGAGGAGATGAAAGCACTTAACCGGGAGGTGATTGAATACTTCAAAGAGCATGTCAATCCGGGGTTTTTAGAGTATCGCAAATCTGTTACCGCCGGCGGGGATTACGGAGCCGTAGAGTGGCAAGCGGGAGGTTTAAATACGCTTGTCGACACCCAGGGACAGGAGTTTATCGACTGCCTTGGAGGTTTTGGAATTTTCAACGTGGGGCACCGTAATCCAGTTGTGGTTTCCGCCGTACAGAATCAACTTGCGAAACAACCGCTGCACAGCCAGGAGCTGCTCGATCCGTTACGGGCGATTCTGGCGAAAACCCTTGCGGCGCTAACGCCCGGTAAACTGAAATACAGCTTCTTCTGTAATAGCGGCACCGAGTCCGTTGAAGCAGCGCTGAAGCTGGCGAAGGCTTATCAGTCACCGCGCGGCAAGTTTACTTTTATTGCCACCAGCGGCGCGTTCCACGGTAAATCACTTGGCGCGCTGTCGGCCACGGCGAAATCGACCTTCCGCAAACCATTTATGCCGCTGCTGCCAGGGTTCCGTCATGTACCGTTTGGCAATATCGAAGCCATGCGCACGGCCCTTAGCGAGTGCAAAAAAACCGGTGATGATGTGGCTGCAGTGATCCTCGAACCGATTCAGGGCGAAGGTGGCGTCATTCTGCCGCCGCCGGGCTATCTCACCGCCGTGCGTAAGCTGTGCGATGAGTTCGGCGCACTGATGATCCTCGATGAAGTGCAAACCGGTATGGGGCGCACGGGCAAGATGTTCGCCTGCGAGCATGAGAACGTACAGCCGGACATCCTGTGTCTGGCAAAAGCCCTCGGCGGCGGCGTGATGCCGATTGGCGCAACCATCGCCACTGAAGAGGTGTTCTCCGTGCTGTTCGACAACCCGTTCCTGCATACCACCACCTTTGGCGGCAACCCGCTGGCCTGTGCGGCGGCGCTGGCGACCATCAATGTGTTGCTGGAGCAGAACTTACCGGCTCAGGCTGAACAAAAAGGCGATATGTTGCTGGACGGTTTCCGTCAACTGGCGCGGGAATATCCCGATCTGGTACAGGAAGCGCGTGGCAAAGGGATGTTGATGGCGATTGAGTTTGTTGATAACGAAATCGGCTATAACTTTGCCAGCGAGATGTTCCGCCAGCGCGTCCTGGTGGCCGGAACGCTCAATAACGCCAAAACGATCCGCATTGAACCGCCACTGACACTGACCATTGAACAGTGTGAACAGGTGATCAAAGCGGCACGTAAGGCGCTGGCGGCCATGCGAGTCAGTGTCGAAGAAGCGTAGTATCAAATCGGATGGCGATTCGACGTCGCCATCCGATCTTTTTATACAATACGTACGCCCGCAGGCATCATCCGCTCCGGCGTTAACAGCACGCTTTCACTGCCGTCATCGGTTTCCGCACACAACAGCATGCATTCCGACGTTTCACCGCGCATTTTCGCTTTTTGCAGATTGCATAAGACCACCACCGTTTTCCCCATCAGCTCTTCTTCGCTGTAGTACGGCACCAGACTGGTCACGGTTTGCAGCGTTTTTTCACCCACATCAACCTGTACGATGTACAGCTTGTCGGCGTTTTCATGGCGTTTCACTTCCACAATCTTTCCGACACGCATTTCCAGACGTGCAAAATCAGCGTAAGCCACGGTTTCCATTGTTTCCTCCCTTCGGGTAAAATTTTACTAAATTATAGCAAAAGTTTTTCTCAATCCTGTAGGCTAAAACTGGAGAATGCAGGCGTGATCACATTCGTGAGCCGCTGTGTTACCGTTACAGCGTCAAAGAAACGCGCTTTATTTACTGAAAACAGGTGACCCGATAAGCACTTCCTCTACAATGGGGGCGCACATCAGGGAAAGTAAAAAAGGTAAACATGGCAACACTAAAAGACATCGCAATCGAAGCTGGCGTATCCCTGGCGACAGTATCCAGGGTCTTGAATGACGATCCGACATTGAATGTGAAAGAAGAGACGAAACATCGCATTCTCGAGATCGCCGAAAAGCTGGAGTACAAGACCAGTAGCGCCCGTAAACTCCAGACAGGCGCAGTCAACCAACACCATATTTTGGCTATCTACAGCTACCAACAGGAGCTGGAGATCAACGATCCTTACTATCTGGCGATCCGCCACGGCATTGAAACTCAGTGCGAAAAGCTGGCGATCGAACTGACCAACTGTTATGAACACAACGGCTTACCAGACATTAAAAACGTCACCGGTATTTTAATTGTCGGCAAACCCACGCCCGCCCTGCGCGCCGCCGCCTGTGCGTTGACCGACAATATCTGCTTTATCGACTTTCACGAACCCGGCAGCGGTTACGATGCGGTGGATATCGATCTGGCACGTATCAGTAAAGAAATCATCGATTTCTATATCGATCAGGGCGTTAATCGTATTGGTTTTATTGGCGGTGAAGACTTGCCTGGCAAGGCGGATATTCGTGAGGTCGCCTTTGTGGAATATGGCCGACTGAAACACGTGGTACGCGAAGAGGATATCTGGCGCGGCGGTTTTTCCAGTTCATCGGGCTATGAACTGGCAAAACAGATGCTGGCGCGGGAAGACTATCCGAAGGCACTGTTTGTTGCTTCCGATTCCATTGCTATCGGCGTACTGCGGGCAATTCATGAACGTGGCCTGAACATCCCACAGGATATTTCGCTCATCAGCGTTAACGATATCCCCACCGCGCGATTTACCTTTCCGCCGCTCTCCACCGTGCGCATCCATTCCGAGATGATGGGAAGTCAGGGCGTTAACCTGGTGTATGAAAAAGCCCGCGATGGTCGCGCGCTGCCGCTGTTGATCTTCGTTCCCAGCAAATTAAAACTGCGCGGCACGACCCGTTAAATCCCCTTACACACTGTCCGGCAATCGTTTTTGCCGGACAGTGCTGCCGTTTATTTTCGTGATCCAGTTAAAGTAAATGCATTTACCTGCTACTTTTTAGTAAAAATTTTACTAAACTCCCCAGCAATTACACAAACTACCATCACCATAAATGGTTCCGATTTCTCTCTACCGGGAGGCCCTATGAATCGCTGGGAAAAAATTCAGCTCACCCACGAAAACCGACTTGCGCCGCGTGCGTACTTTTTTTCATATGATTCTGTTGCGCAGGCGCGTACCTTTGCCCGCGAAACGAGCAGCCTGTTTCTGCCCTTAAGCGGTCAGTGGAATTTCCACTTTTTTGACCATCCGCTGCAAGTGCCAGAAGCCTTCACCTCTGAGTTAATGGCTGACTGGGGGCATATTACCGTCCCCGCCATGTGGCAAATGGAAGGTCACGGCAAACTGCAATATACCGACGAAGGTTTTCCGTTCCCTATCGATGTGCCGTTTGTCCCCAGCGATAACCCAACCGGTGCCTATCAACGTATTTTCACCCTCAGCGACGGCTGGCAGGGTAAACAGACGCTGATTAAATTTGACGGCGTCGAAACCTATTTTGAAGTCTACGTTAACGGTCAGTATGTGGGTTTCAGCAAGGGCAGTCGCCTGACCGCAGAGTTTGACATCAGCGCGATGGTTAAAACCGGCGACAACCTGTTGTGTGTGCGCGTGATGCAGTGGGCGGACTCTACCTACGTGGAAGACCAGGATATGTGGTGGTCGGCGGGGATTTTCCGCGATGTTTATCTGATCGGAAAACAACTCACGCATATTAACGATTTCACCGTGCGCACCGACTTTGACGAAGCCTATTGCGATGCCACGCTTTCCTGCGAAGTGGTGCTGGAAAATCTCGCCGCCTCCCCTGTCGTAACGACGCTGGAATATACCCTGTTTGATGGGGAACTCGTGGTGCACAGCAGCGCCATTGATCATTTGGCAATTGAAAAACTGACCAGCGCCAGCTTTGCTTTTACTGTCGAACAGCCCCAGCAATGGTCAGCAGAATCCCCTTATCTTTACCATTTGGTCATGACGCTGAAAGACGCCGACGGCAACGTTCTGGAAGTGGTGCCACAACGCGTTGGCTTCCGTGATATCAAAGTGCGCGACGGTCTGTTCTGGATCAATAACCGTTATGTGATGCTGCACGGCGTCAACCGTCACGACAACGATCATCGCAAAGGCCGCGCCGTTGGGATGGATCGCGTCGAGAAAGATCTCCAGTTGATGAAACAGCACAACATCAATTCCGTGCGTACCGCTCACTACCCGAACGATCCGCGTTTTTACGAACTGTGTGATATCTACGGCCTGTTTGTGATGGCGGAAACCGACGTCGAATCGCACGGCTTTGCTAACGTCGGCGATATCAGTCGTATTACCGACGATCCGCAGTGGGAAAAAGTCTACGTCGAGCGCATTGTTCGCCATATTCACGCGCAGAAAAACCATCCGTCGATCATCATCTGGTCGCTGGGCAATGAATCCGGCTATGGCTGTAACATCCGCGCGATGTACCATGCGGCGAAGGTGCTGGATGACACGCGACTGGTGCATTACGAAGAAGATCGCGATGCTGAAGTGGTCGATATTATTTCCACCATGTACACCCGCGTGCCGCTGATGAATGAGTTTGGTGAATACCCGCATCCGAAGCCGCGCATCATCTGTGAATATGCTCATGCGATGGGGAACGGACCAGGTGGGCTGACGGAGTACCAGAACGTCTTCTACAAGCACGATTGCATTCAGGGACATTATGTCTGGGAATGGTGCGACCACGGGATCCAGGCGCAGGATGACAATGGCAACGTCTGGTATAAATTCGGCGGCGACTACGGCGACTATCCCAACAACTATAACTTCTGTCTTGATGGTTTGATCTATTCCGATCAGACGCCGGGACCAGGACTGAAAGAGTACAAACAGGTTATTGCGCCGGTAAAAATCCACGCGCTGGATCTGACTCGCGGCGAGTTGAAAGTCGAAAATAAACTGTGGTTTACCACGCTTGATGACTACACCCTGCACGCAGAGGTGCGCGCCGAAGGTGAAACACTCGCGACGCAGCAGATTAAACTGCGCGACGTTGCGCCGAACAGCGAAGCCCCCTTGCAGATCACGCTGCCGCAGCTGGACGCCCGCGAAGCGTTCCTCAACATTACGGTGACCAAAGATTCCCGCACCCGCTACAGCGAAGCCGGGCATTCTATCGCCACTTATCAGTTCCCGCTGAAGGAAAACACCGCGCAGGCAGTGCCTTTCGCACCAAATAATGCGCGTCCGCTGACGCTGGAAGACGATCGTTTGAGCTGCACCGTTCGCGGCTACAACTTCGCGATCACCTTCTCAAAAATGAGTGGCAAACCGACATCCTGGCAGGTAAATGGCGAGTCGTTGCTGACCCGCGAGCCAAAGATCAACTTCTTCAAGCCGATGATCGACAACCACAAACAGGAGTACGAAGGGCTGTGGCAACCGAATCATTTGCAGATCATGCAGGAACATCTGCGCGACTTTGCCGTGGAACAGAGCGATGGTGAAGTGTTGATCATCAGCCGCACGGTTATTGCCCCACCGGTGTTTGACTTCGGGATGCGCTGCACCTACATCTGGCGCATCGCTGCCGATGGCCAGGTTAACGTGGCGCTTTCCGGCGAGCGTTACGGCGACTATCCGCACATCATTCCGTGCATCGGTTTCACCATGGGGATTAACGGCGAATACGACCAGGTGGCGTATTACGGTCGTGGACCGGGCGAAAACTACGCCGACAGCCAGCAGGCTAACATCATCGATATCTGGCGCAGCACCGTCGATGCCATGTTCGAGAACTATCCCTTCCCACAGAACAACGGCAACCGTCAGCATGTCCGCTGGACGGCACTGACTAACCGCCACGGCAATGGTCTGCTGGTGGTTCCGCAGCGCCCAATTAACTTCAGTGCCTGGCACTACACCCAGGAAAACATCCACGCTGCCCAGCACTGTAACGAGCTTCAGCGCAGTGATGACATCACTCTGAATCTCGACCACCAGCTGCTTGGCCTCGGCTCCAACTCCTGGGGCAGCGAGGTGCTGGACTCCTGGCGCGTCTGGTTCCGTGACTTCAGCTACGGCTTTACGTTGCTGCCGGTTTCTGGCGGAGAAGCTACCGCGCAAAGCCTGGCGTCGTATGAGTTCGGCGCAGGGTTCTTTTCCACGAATTTGCACAGCGAGAATAAGCAATGAGGATCATCGATAACTTAGAACAGTTCCGCCAGATTTACGCCTCTGGCAAGAAGTGGCAACGATGCGTTGAAGCGATTGAAAATATCGACAACATTCAGCCTGGCGTCGCCCACTCCATCGGTGACTCATTGACTTACCGCGTGGAGACGGACTCCGCGACCGATGCGCTATTTACCGGGCATCGACGCTATTTTGAAGTGCATTACTACCTGCAAGGGCAGCAAAAAATTGAATATGCGCCGAAAGAGACATTACAGGTAGTGGAATATTATCGTGATGAAACTGACCGTGAATATTTAAAAGGCTGCGGAGAAACCGTAGAGGTCCACGAAGGGCAAATCGTTATTTGCGATATCCATGAAGCGTATCGGTTTATCTGCAATAACGCGGTCAAAAAAGTGGTTCTCAAAGTCACCATCGAAGATGGTTATTTCCATAACAAATAACAACTACGGCGGCAAAAGGAGTTTGCCGCCACCGCTACCCTACTCATTTTCGGAGATGTGTTATGTCTGATACCAAACGTAATACAATCGGCAAATTCGGCTTGCTCTCGCTGACTTTTGCCGCCGTTTACAGCTTTAACAACGTTATCAATAATAATATTGAGCTTGGACTGGCCTCGGCACCGATGTTTTTCCTCGCGACGATTTTTTATTTTATTCCCTTCTGTCTGATCATCGCAGAATTTGTTTCGTTAAATAAAAACTCAGAAGCCGGTGTCTACGCGTGGGTAAAAAGCTCGCTGGGCGGACGTTGGGCATTTATTACTGCCTATACCTACTGGTTCGTAAACCTGTTCTTTTTCACCTCGCTGTTACCGCGCGTTATTGCTTATGCTTCGTATGCATTCCTCGGCTACGAATATATTATGACGCCGGTTGCCACCACCATTATCAGTATGGTGCTGTTCGCCTTCTCCACCTGGGTTTCTACCAATGGGGCGAAAATGCTGGGGCCAATTACCTCCGTCACTTCAACGCTGATGCTGCTGTTAACGCTCTCCTACATTTTACTGGCAGGTACGGCACTGGTTGGCGGCGTACAGCCTGCTGACCCCATCACTGTTGACGCGATGATCCCAAACTTTAACTGGGCGTTCCTCGGCGTTACCACCTGGATCTTTATGGCCGCAGGTGGCGCGGAGTCCGTCGCGGTGTACGTTAACGACGTCAAAGGCGGTTCGAAATCGTTCGTTAAAGTGATCATCCTCGCCGGGATTTTTATTGGCGTACTGTACTCTGTCTCCTCGGTACTGATTAACGTCTTCGTCAGCAGCAAAGAGTTGAAGTTTACCGGCGGATCGGTACAGGTATTCCACGGCATGGCGGCGTATTTTGGTCTACCGGAAGCACTGATGAATCGCTTTGTCGGTCTGGTGTCCTTTACCGCGATGTTCGGTTCCCTGCTGATGTGGACGGCAACGCCGGTGAAAATTTTCTTCTCCGAAATTCCGGAAGGCATCTTTGGTAAGAAAACCGTCGAACTGAACGAAAACGGCGTTCCGGCGCGCGCAGCGTGGATCCAGTTCCTGATCGTCATCCCGCTGATGATTATCCCAATGCTCGGTTCCAATACCGTGCAGGATCTGATGAATACTATTATTAATATGACTGCCGCAGCGTCCATGCTTCCGCCGTTATTCATCATGCTGGCTTACCTGAATTTACGCGCCAAATTAGATCACCTGCCACGCGATTTCCGTATGGGTTCCCGACGCACCGGTATTATCGTTGTTTCAATGCTGATTGCGATATTTGCTGTAGGGTTTGTCGCTTCGACATTCCCGACTGGCGCGAATATTCTGACCATCATTTTTTATAACGTCGGCGGTATTGTTATCTTCCTCGGCTTTGCGTGGTGGAAATACAGTAAATATATAAAGGGATTAACGGCTGAAGAGCGCCATATTGAAGCGACGCCAGCCAGCAATGTTGATTAAGCAGAATAATAAAAAATGAGCAGGCATTTTCCCTCTTCCTGGATGGGGAGAGGGAAAATAGTTTCTGCCTTTATATTTTTATAATTACAACGATAAAAGGCTGTACTTTTTCTTTAGCTCATGGATTAACACAATGAAATTAATCACTGCACCATGCAGAGCATTACTTGCGCTGCCGTTTTGCTACGCCTTTTCTGTGACCGCTGATGAAGCACGTCCGGCAGAACATGACGACACAAAAACCCCCGCAATGACCTCGACATCTTCTCCTTCATTTCGTTTTTACGGCGAATTAGGGGTTGGTGGGTATATGGATTTAGAGGGTGAGAATAAACATAAATACAGCGACGGCACCTATATTGAAGGTGGCCTGGAGATGAAGTACGGATCCTGGTTCGGCCTGATTTACGGCGAAGGCTGGACCGTGCAGGCCGACCACGACGGTAATGCCTGGGTGCCTGACCATAGCTGGGGCGGTTTCGAAGGTGGGATTAACCGTTTCTATGGCGGTTATCGTACCAATGATGGCACCGAAATCATGCTCAGTCTGCGTCAGGATTCCTCGCTGGATGACCTGCAATGGTGGGGCGATTTCACGCCCGATCTGGGCTACGTCATTCCCAATACCCGCGACATTATGACCGCGCTGAAGGTGCAGAACTTAAGCGGCAACTTTCGTTATAGCGTTACCGCCACACCTGCCGGACATCATGACGAAAGCAAAGCCTGGCTACATTTTGGCAAGTACGATCGCTACGACGACAAATACACCTATCCGGCAATGATGAACGGTTACATCCAGTATGACCTTGCCGAAGGCATCACCTGGATGAACGGTCTGGAAATCACCGACGGCACAGGCCAACTCTATCTGACGGGCCTGCTTACCCCTAACTTTGCCGCTCGCGCCTGGCACCATACCGGACGCGCCGACGGGCTGGACGTATCGGGAAGTGAAAGCGGGATGATGGTGAGCGCCATGTATGAAGCGTTAAAGGGCATTTATCTCTCCACCGCTTACACCTACGCCAAACATCGCCCTGACCACGCTGACGATGAAACCACCTCTTTCATGCAGTTTGGTATCTGGTACGAATACGGCGGCGGACGTTTCGCAACGGCTTTTGATAGCCGCTTCTACATGAAAAATGCCTCTCACGCTCCCAGCGACCAACTCTTCCTGATGCAATATTTCTACTGGTAATAAGGACTGTAATTTCATGAAAATCAAAACTATTTTAACGCCAGTAACCTGCGCTCTGCTGATAAGTTTTTCCGCCCATGCCGCTAACGCCGACAATTATAAAAACGTGATTAACCGTACTGGCGCGCCGCAGTACATGAAGGATTACGATTACGACGATCACCAGCGTTTTAATCCGTTTTTCGATCTCGGAGCCTGGCATGGTCATCTGTTGCCAGACGGCCCGAACACTATGGGCGGCTTTCCAGGCGTTGCGTTGTTGACGGAAGAGTACATCAACTTTATGGCCAGCAATTTCGACCGCCTGACCGTCTGGCAAGACGGCAAGAAAGTCGACTTCACGCTGGAGGCATACAGTATTCCCGGCGCGCTGGTGCAAAAACTGACAGCAAAAGATGTGCTGGTCGAAATGACTCTTCGCTTCGCCACGCCGCGCACGTCACTACTGGAAACTAAAATCATCAGCAATAAACCGCTGGATCTGGTGTGGGACGGCGAGCTGCTGGAAAAACTGGAAGCGAAAGAAGGGAAGCCGCTTTCCGATAAAACCATTGCTGGCGAATACCCTGACTATCAGCGCAAAATCAGCGCCACCCGTGATGGCCTGAAAGTCACCTTTGGCAAAGTGCGCGCCACCTGGGATCTGCTGACCTCCGGTGAATCAGAATATCAGGTGCATAAATCCCTGCCAGTGCAGACTGAAATCAACGGTAATCGCTTTACCAGTAAGGCGCATATCAACGGTTCGGCCACGCTCTATACCACCTACTCCCACCTGCTGACCGCTCAGGAAGTTAGCAAAGAGCAAATGCAGATCCGCGATATTCTGGCGCGTCCGGCGTTTTATCTCACCGCCTCGCAGCAACGCTGGGAAGAGTATCTGAAGAAAGGGTTAACCAATCCGGATGCGACGCCGGAACAGACGCGCGTCGCGGTGAAAGCCATCGAAACGCTCAACGGTAACTGGCGATCGCCGGGCGGTGCGGTGAAATATAACACCGTCACGCCGTCGGTGACCGGGCGCTGGTTCTCCGGCAATCAGACCTGGCCGTGGGATACCTGGAAGCAGGCGTTTGCGATGGCGCATTTCAATCCGGATATCGCCAAAGAGAATATCCGCGCGGTCTTCTCCTGGCAGATCCAGCCAGGCGACAGCGTGCGTCCGCAGGATGTGGGCTTTGTCCCCGACCTGATAGCGTGGAACCTTAGCCCCGAGCGTGGCGGCGATGGCGGCAACTGGAACGAACGTAACACCAAACCCAGCCTTGCCGCCTGGTCGGTGATGGAAGTGTACAACGTCACCCAGGATAAAACCTGGCTGGCAGAGATGTACCCGAAACTGGTGGCCTATCACGACTGGTGGCTACGTAACCGCGATCACAACGGCAACGGCGTGCCGGAATATGGCGCGACCCGCGATAAAGCCCACAATACTGAGAATGGCGAGATGCTGTTTACAGTGAAAAAAGGCGCCAAAGAGGAGACGCTGTCTGGGCTGAACAACTACACCCGCGTGGTGGAGAAAGGCCAGTACGACAGTCTGGAAATCCCGGCACAGGTTGCGGCGTCGTGGGAATCAGGTCGTGATGATGCCGCCGTCTTTGGGTTTATCGACAAAGAACAGTTGGATAAATATGTCGCTAACGGCGGCAAACGTAGCGACTGGACGGTGAAATTCGCCGAGAACCGCAGTCAGGACGGAACGTTGCTGGGCTACTCGCTATTGCAGGAGTCGGTGGATCAGGCCAGCTATATGTACAGCGATAACCATTATCTGGCGGAGATGGCGACGATTCTCGGTAAGCCGGAAGAGGCCAAACGCTATCGTCAGTTAGCACAACAGCTCGCGGACTACATCAACACCTGTATGTTCGACCCGACTACACAGTTCTACTATGACGTGCGTATTGAAGATAAACCGCTGGCGAACGGCTGTGCGGGCAAACCGATTGTTGAGCGCGGTAAAGGGCCGGAAGGCTGGTCACCGCTGTTTAACGGTGCAGCAACGCAGGCCAACGCCGACGCGGTGGTGAAGGTGATGCTCGATCCAAAAGAGTTCAACACCTTTGTCCCGCTGGGAACGGCAGCGTTAACCAACCCGGCCTTTGGCGCAGATATCTACTGGCGCGGGCGCGTATGGGTGGATCAGTTCTGGTTTGGTCTGAAAGGAATGGAGCGTTACGGTTATCGTGATGATGCCCTGAAGCTGGCGGATACGTTCTTCCGGCACGCCAAAGGGTTAACCGCCGATGGCCCGATTCAGGAGAATTACAACCCGCTCACTGGCGCGCAGCAAGGCGCACCAAATTTCTCCTGGAGTGCCGCGCATTTGTATATGTTGTATAACGATTTTTTCCGTAAGCAGTAATTTGCAACGGCTGGCGGATGCGGCGTGAACGCCTTATCCGCCCTACATGTGCAATCCCCCAGGCCGGATAAGATGCGGCAAGCGTTGCATCCGGCATTACCACCGGGCGTATTCTTTTTGAATCCCATCACAAACCCCGCACTCTCCTTTTCCCTTTTCTCCGGCGACGGCTAAATTAGAACTCATCCGACCACATAACAATTATTTTACATACTGGACAATTTTATGAGCTACCCGTCGCTGTTCGCCCCGCTGGATTTAGGTTTTACCACGTTAAAAAACCGCGTGTTGATGGGCTCAATGCACACCGGGCTGGAGGAATACCCGGACGGCGCTGAACGGCTGGCAGCGTTTTATGCCGAACGCGCCCGTCACGGCGTGGCGTTGATTGTCAGCGGCGGTATCGCACCAGATTTAACAGGCGTTGGCATGGAAGGCGGTGCAATGCTCAATGACGCCAACCAGATCCCACACCATCGCACCATTACCGAAGCCGTACATCAGGAAGGCGGCAAAATTGCCCTACAAATTTTGCATACCGGACGCTACAGCTACCAGCCGCACCTGGTTGCACCCTCTCCGTTGCAGGCACCAATTAACCGTTTCATTCCCCATGAACTCACCCATGAAGAGATTCTGCAACTGATCGACAATTTCGCCCGCTGTGCGCAACTGGCGCGAGAAGCAGGATACGATGGCGTAGAGGTAATGGGGTCCGAAGGGTATTTGATCAACGAGTTTCTTACCCTGCGCACCAACCAGCGTAGCGACCAGTGGGGCGGCGATTACCGCAACCGGATGCGGTTTGCCGTAGAAGTAGTGCGTGCGGTGCGCGAACGTGTCGGCAACGACTTCATTATTATCTACCGTTTGTCGATGCTCGACCTGGTCGAAGGCGGCGGTACTTTTGCCGAAACGGTAGAGCTGGCGCAGGCCATTGAAGCGGCGGGCGCAACGATTATCAACACCGGCATTGGCTGGCATGAAGCACGTATTCCGACCATTGCCACGCCCGTGCCGCGCGGCGCATTTAGCTGGGTCACGCGCAAACTGAAAGGCCACGTTTCGCTGCCACTGGTGACCACCAACCGGATTAACGATCCGCAGGTTGCCGACGACATTCTCTCGCGCGGTGATGCGGACATGGTATCGATGGCGCGACCGTTTCTCGCTGATGCGGAGCTGCTGTCAAAAGCGCAATCGGGACGAGCCGATGAGATCAACACTTGTATTGGCTGCAACCAGGCCTGTCTCGATCAGATCTTCGTTGGCAAAGTCACCTCGTGCCTGGTGAATCCTCGCGCCTGCCATGAAACCAAAATGCCAATCCTTCCTGCCGTGCAGAAAAAAAATCTGGCGGTGGTCGGTGCGGGACCTGCTGGGCTGGCGTTTGCCATTAACGCGGCGGCGCGTGGGCATCAGGTAACATTGTTTGACGCTCATAGCGAGATTGGCGGGCAGTTTAATATCGCCAAACAGATCCCCGGCAAAGAGGAGTTTTACGAAACGCTGCGCTACTACCGCCGGATGATCGAAGTAACGGGCGTGACGCTAAAACTCAATCACACCGTGACGGCGGATCAGTTACAGGCGTTCGATGAAACGATCCTCGCCAGTGGGATCGTGCCGCGCGTTCCGCCTATCAACGGGATCGATCATCCGAAGGTATTGAGTTATCTCGATGTACTGCGCGACAAAGCGCCGGTGGGCAACAAAGTTGCCATCATCGGTTGTGGTGGGATTGGCTTTGACACGGCGATGTATTTAAGTCAGCCGGGCGAATCCACCAGCCAGAATATCGCCGGGTTCTGTAATGAGTGGGGGATCGACAGCAGCCTACAACAGGCTGGTGGCTTAAGCCCGCAGGGAATGCAGATCCCTCGTAGCCCACGGCAGATTGTGATGCTCCAGCGCAAAGCCAGCAAACCGGGACAGGGGTTAGGCAAAACCACCGGCTGGATCCATCGCACCACCCTACTCTCGCGCGGCGTGAAAATGATCCCAGGTGTAAGTTATCAGAAGATCGACGATGACGGGCTGCATGTGGTGATCAACGGCGAACCGCAGGTATTAGCAGTGGACAATGTGGTGATCTGCGCAGGGCAAGAGCCAAACCGCGCATTGGCGCAACCGCTGATTGATAGCGGGAAAACTGTGCATTTAATTGGCGGCTGCGATGTAGCTATGGAGCTGGACGCACGACGGGCAATTGCCCAGGGAACACGGCTGGCGCTGGAGATTTAAATCGTTATTTGAAGCGCCGGATGCAACGCATCCGGCACGTCGCGTTAATCAATAAACAAGGCGGGAGAAATGCCGAATCGCGTTGCCAATTTTTTAGCGTGTTCCAGCGTTAATTTCCTCTTCCCGCTCAAAACGCGTGACACCATCGATTTACTGCCAATTTCCGGAAGATCGGAAAGGGTTAAACCATATTGATCCATAAGGGTACGAATCACAGCTATACCGCCAGGCATGGCTTGCGCCATGGCATTAAATTCAGCAAATTCGGGCGCTGATTCTTCCCACGCGGTTATTTTGGCACACACCAGATCCAGCAAGGGGTTTTCAGGATCGTTGAGCAGCAGATGATCTACCAGTTCCAGCGCCTGGGTGTATTGTTCCTCGTTCTGAATACCCGCCAGAAAAGGTGCCACAGCAGTTAACTTTTCTCCTGCTTGCAAGATGTCGGCAATCGCAATCATTTTTTCCCCTTAGTACGATGAACGGCGGTAAAGAAATCGTATTCTTTATGCGTCATAACTTCACGTATGTAGCATAAACGTAGAAAAACGCTAAACAAGAGAATGTAGAGGATGGTGACAGGGATTTTTTGTTTTATGGAAGCGCGATTCCAGAACTGGGCAGACATTGCCGGATGCGACGCTTGCCGCGTCTTATCCGACCTGGGGGTAATGTGCTGAACGTATGCCAGATAAGGCGTTTACGCCTTATCTGGCAGGTAGCTGCCAATCTTACCGACGACGCCCCAGCTTCACTGCTTTCAGCACCACAAATTTATTATTCGTGGCGATGGTGGTGCAGTTGCCGAAAATCTTCTTCAGTTTATGGAAGTAATCCAGGTGACGGTTGGCAACGATATACAGCTCGCCGTTGATTTTCAGACAGCGGCGGGCGTGGTGGAACATCTCCCAGGCGACGTTATCGGTCAGCGCATGTTGCTGATGAAACGGCGGGTTGCAGAGCACAGCATTAAAACGGAAAGGCTCCACGCCGGAGAGCGCGTTGTTGATCATAAACTCGCAGCGATCCAACGCCTCTGGCATGTTGGTTTCAACGTTTAAACGGCTGGAAGCAACCGCCATCGGCGATTCATCGACAAACACCACTTTCGCCTGCGGGTTTTTATCAAGCAGCGTCAGACCAATAACGCCATTACCACAACCGAGATCGACAATCTCACCTTCGAGATTCTCTGGCAGATGCTGCATAAAGAAGCGCGCGCCAATATCCAGCCCGGTGCGGGAGAAGACATTCGCATGGTTGTGGATAGTCCAGTCAGTACCTTCCAGTTTCCAGCTAACGGTCTGCGGCGCATCGGCCAACGGCGGCTCGTTGAAAGTACAGTTAATTAAGCGTGCCTTCTTCCATGCCAGCGTGGTGGTGGTCGGGCCGAGCACTTTTTCGAACAGTTCCAGCGTGGAAGTGTGGATGTCACGGGCTTTGGCACCGGCAATAATACGTGTATCCGGCGTGACCACTTTGCGCAGCGCACGCAGTTGTTGTTCCAGCAACGCCAGTGTTTTCGGTACTTTGATCAGTACCACGCCCGGCTGTTGCGGGTAGTCGGCGGTGCTGTCGAGAAACTTCACGCTCGACTCATCAATCCCGTTGAGGCGTAAATTCTCGCGCGTCGCCAGTTCGCTGATGTATGAGTCGCCAATGCTGTATGGCTTATGTTCCGCCAGCGCACAACTTAACGCACCAAAGGCATCATTCAGGATCAACACCGGGCCGCGGATTTCTGTGTCGTCCAACTGTTGCAGCAAATATTCATCCGCCGCTTCCCACGCCTGTAGTGGGTTAACGTCATCCGTCGCCGGAAAACGTTGTAGTGTCAGTGAACGGAAACCGTTGTCTAAGTGGCTCATCGGCCCTCCTGAATGATAAAATTTCGACGTTGCCCCTGAAAAGGGTGCGTGAGTATACCCTTTTTCTCTTTTTCGTGGGCGGTTATGAGCAATCTTACTTATCTTCAGGGTTATCCCGAGCAGCTACTTTCCCAGGTGCGAACGCTGATTAACGAACAGCGTCTGGGCGATGTGCTGGCAAAACGCTATCCGGGAACACACGACTACGCCACCGATAAAGCCCTCTGGCAATATACTCAGGATCTTAAAAATCAGTTTCTGCGCAATGCCCCGCCGATCACTAAAGTGATGTATGACAATAAGATCCATGTGCTGAAAAACGCGCTCGGGTTACATACCGCTGTTTCGCGTGTGCAGGGCGGCAAGCTGAAAGCAAAGGCGGAGATCCGCGTCGCTACCGTGTTTCGCAACGCGCCGGAACCGTTTTTGCGCATGATCGTGGTGCACGAGTTGGCGCACCTGAAGGAGAAAGAGCATAACAAAGCGTTCTATCAATTGTGCTGCCATATGGAGCCGCAGTACCACCAGCTTGAGTTCGACACCCGGCTGTGGCTAACGCAGTTGTCGCTTGGGCAGGACAAAATCTGAAAATGATGTCAGGCGTTATCTTTTCTTCCTATAGCGCCTAAAATCGACCTCCCCCCTTTCGTTAAGGATAACGACCATGCAGCCCCGCCTTCTTCTCCGTATTTGTTTTTCTCGCCGGACTCTTAAAATTGGCTGTTTATTGTTGCTTATAGCAGGAGCGACCATTTTTATTGCCGATCGCGTTATGGTCAACACCAGCAAGCAGCTGACCTGGAGCGATGTCAGCGCAGTTCCGGCGCGTAACGTGGGTTTATTGCTGGGGGCGAGGCCGGGTAATCGCTACTTTACCCGACGTATTGATACCGCAGCAGCGTTGTACCACGCCGGAAAAGTGAAATGGCTACTGGTAAGTGGCGATAACGGGCGTAAAAATTACGATGAAGCCTCAGGTATGCAGCAGGCTTTGATCGCTAAAGGCGTACCGGCGAAAGTGATCTTCTGCGACTATGCTGGATTCTCAACGCTTGATTCGGTGGTGCGTGCCAAAAAGGTGTTTGGGGAAAACCATATCACCATTATTTCGCAAGAATTTCATAACCAACGCGCCATCTGGCTGGCAAAACAGTACGGCATCGACGCTATCGGCTTTAACGCGCCAGACCTGAATATGAAGCACGGTTTTTATACTCAGTTACGGGAGAAACTCGCCAGAGTCAGCGCGGTGATTGACGCAAAAATCCTCCATCGCCAGCCGAAATATCTCGGGCCATCGGTCATGATTGGGCCGTTTAGTGAGCATGGCTGTCCGGCGAAAGAATAATGCGTATCTGCGCACGTCGAAGATGAAAAAGGCGTGCTACATTGACGACAGAATCCCTTTATGGAGTATCCACGCGTTATGATACGTTTCGCTGTGATTGGTACGAACTGGATCACTCGCCAGTTCGTCGAGGCCGCCCATGAGAGCGGTAAATACAAGTTAACCGCCGTATATTCCCGCAGCCTTGAACAGGCCCAGCACTTTGCCAATGATTTTTCTGTCGAGCATCTGTTTACGTCGCTGGAAGCGATGGCGGAAAGCGATGCCATTGACGCGGTGTATATTGCCAGCCCGAATGCCCTGCACTTTTCCCAGACACAACTTTTCCTTAGTCACAAAATTCATGTGATTTGCGAGAAGCCGCTGGCATCGAATCTGGCGGAAGTGGATGCCGCCATTGCCTGTGCGCGGGAAAATCAGGTGGTGCTGTTTGAGGCATTTAAAACGGCCTACCTGCCGAACTTTCATCTGTTGCGCCAGGCACTGCCGAAAGTCGGCAAACTGCGTAAAGTCTTTTTCAACTATTGCCAGTATTCCTCGCGGTATCAACGTTACCTGGATGGTGAGAATCCCAACACCTTTAATCCAGCATTCTCTAACGGTTCAATTATGGATATCGGCTTTTACTGTCTGGCGTCGGCGGTGGCATTATTCGGTGAACCGAAAAACGTGCAGGCAACCGCCAGTTTGCTGGCAAGCGGTGTGGATGCCCACGGCGTGGTGGTGATGGATTACGGTGATTTCAGCGTTACGTTGCAGCACTCAAAAGTGAGCGATTCTGTCCTGGCAAGCGAGATTCAGGGCGAAGCAGGATCGCTGGTGATTGAAAAACTGTCTGAATGCCAGAAAGTGTGTTTTGTGCCACGTGGCAGCCAGATGCAGGATCTCACCCAACCGCAGCATATTAATACCATGCTCTACGAAGCAGAGCTGTTTGCTGAACTGGTGGATGAGCATCTGGTGGATCATCCTGGGCTGGCGGTCAGTCGCATCACCGCCAAACTGCTGACCGAGATCCGCCGCCAGACTGGGGTGATTTTTCCGGCAGATAGCGTAAAACTATAATTGCCAAAGTAAAACAGTGTAAAAGGTATGTAACAGACCATTGACTGACTGAATGGTCTGTCATACTTTGTTACCTGCAAAGGGGAGTAACTTCATTGCCGGTCGATCGTCATTACGATGTGTGAAAAACCACATCCGGTCACCGGGCAACCCGAAAGGAATACGCAGACGTATTCCTTTTTTGTTGTAAGTGAGACCTTGCCGGAAGGCGAGGTCTATGCATAAAAAGCAGCGGCTGACGTCTTCCGACGTTGGCCGTTTTTTTTATGTGTAAGGAACTTCTATGAATACTGTCGGCACGCCGTTGCTATGGGGCGGATTCGCTGTTGTTGTCGCCATTATGCTGGCTATCGACCTGTTGTTGCAGGGGCGTCGTGGGGCACATGCCATGACCATGAAACAGGCTGCGGCCTGGTCGCTGGTCTGGGTGACGCTGTCGTTACTGTTTAACGCCGCTTTCTGGTGGTATCTGGTGCAAACCGAAGGTCGCGCCGTTGCCGATCCACAGGCACTGGCCTTTCTCACGGGTTATCTGATTGAGAAATCGCTGGCGGTCGATAACGTCTTTGTCTGGCTGATGTTGTTCAGCTATTTCTCTGTTCCGGCGGCGTTACAACGGCGCGTGCTGGTGTATGGCGTACTCGGGGCGATTGTTCTGCGTACCATCATGATCTTCACTGGCAGCTGGTTGATTTCGCAGTTCGACTGGATCCTGTATATCTTCGGTGCCTTCCTGCTGTTTACCGGCGTGAAGATGGCGCTGGCCCATGAAGATGAATCAGGCATTGGCGACAAGCCGCTGGTGCGCTGGCTGCGCGGTCATTTGCGCATGACCGACACCATCGACAACGAGCATTTCTTTGTGCGTAAGAATGGCTTGCTGTATGCCACGCCGCTGATGCTGGTGCTGATTCTGGTGGAATTGAGCGACGTGATTTTCGCCGTGGATAGCATTCCGGCTATCTTCGCCGTGACCACTGACCCGTTCATTGTGCTGACCTCAAACCTGTTTGCGATCCTCGGCCTGCGTGCGATGTATTTCCTGCTGGCAGGTGTGGCAGAGCGTTTCTCGATGCTCAAATATGGTCTGGCGGTGATTCTGGTGTTTATCGGTATCAAGATGCTGATTGTCGACTTCTACCATATTCCGATCGCCGTCTCGCTGGGCGTGGTGTTTGGCATTCTGGTGATGACGTTTATTATCAACGCCTGGGTGAATTATCGGCATGATAAGCAGCGGGGAGAATGATTCGCTGTATATTAAGCCATTACTAGAGATAACTCATTCCAGACAAAGGTGAGCTATTAATTATGTAATCGGCTTATAGCTCTTTACAAAAAGACCGCACGGGTGTTGGTGGCGTCAAAATCGCCGAAGCGTTCCCTGGAGGCCGGGGCGACGCGCATGGATGCGCGGCGAGGGCGCATCTTACAGGGACGTTCCCTTACGCCCGACCCGGTAGCCGCAAGGGATAAGCTGAGGGAACCGCGCAGCGGCGATTTTGTTCGCCAGAGCCTGGGGGTGCAGGGGGCGGCGGCGATTGGCCGCCCCCTGCGCGCTCCCTGCGCCAGTGACTTTATATGGCATAGCACATTAAAGGAGCGCAACCGTTCTCATATTCCAAATAGTTTTGCCCATATGTTATCTAATCAGCCTTAGTAGCCAGTCCTTCCCTCTGTTTATGTCAAATAAATGTAACTATTAAGTTGCAAAATATGACCTCTCTTTAAAATCCAGCATTTTTCGCTTCCCGAAGCTGTAACTTTCCTTATACTCGACCTTGCAAACACTTTGTTACATCCTGAAAGATGCGTCGACAGAACGCACCAGGGATGTGCGACAACACAATGAAAGGATCGAAAAATGACTACGCAACGTTCACCGGGGCTATTCCGGCGTCTGGCTCATGGCAGCCTGGTAAAACAAATCCTGGTCGGCCTTGTTCTGGGGATTCTTCTGGCATGGATCTCAAAACCCGCGGCGGAAGCTGTTGGTCTGTTAGGTACTTTGTTCGTCGGCGCACTGAAAGCCGTTGCCCCCATCCTGGTGTTGATGCTGGTAATGGCATCTATTGCTAACCACCAGCACGGGCAGAAAACCAATATCCGCCCTATTTTGTTCCTCTATCTGCTGGGCACCTTCTCTGCTGCTCTGGCCGCAGTAATCTTCAGTTTTGCCTTCCCTTCTACCCTGCACTTGTCCAGTAGCGCGGGTGATATTTCGCCGCCGTCAGGCATTGTAGAAGTGATGCGCGGGCTGGTAATGAGCATGGTTTCCAACCCCATTGACGCGCTGCTGAAAGGTAACTATATCGGGATCCTGGTGTGGGCAATTGGCCTCGGTTTCGCACTGCGTCACGGTAACGAGACCACCAAAAACCTGGTCAACGATATGTCGAATGCCGTCACCTTTATGGTGAAACTGGTGATTCGCTTCGCACCGATCGGTATTTTTGGTCTGGTTTCTTCTACCCTGGCAACCACCGGTTTCTCCACACTGTGGGGCTACGCGCAACTGCTGGTCGTGCTGGTTGGCTGTATGTTACTGGTGGCGCTGGTGGTTAACCCATTGCTGGTGTGGTGGAAAATTCGTCGTAACCCGTTCCCGCTGGTGCTGCTGTGCCTGCGTGAAAGCGGTGTGTATGCCTTCTTCACCCGCAGCTCTGCAGCGAACATTCCGGTGAATATGGCGCTGTGTGAAAAGCTGAATCTGGATCGCGATACCTATTCCGTTTCTATTCCGCTGGGAGCCACCATCAATATGGCGGGCGCAGCAATCACCATTACCGTGTTGACGCTGGCTGCGGTTAATACGCTGGGTATTCCGGTGGATCTGCCCACAGCGCTGCTGTTGAGCGTAGTGGCTTCTCTGTGTGCCTGTGGCGCATCCGGCGTGGCGGGGGGGTCTCTGCTGCTGATCCCACTGGCCTGTAATATGTTCGGTATTTCGAACGATATCGCCATGCAGGTGGTTGCCGTCGGCTTTATCATCGGCGTATTGCAGGACTCTTGCGAAACCGCGCTGAACTCGTCAACTGACGTGCTGTTCACTGCGGCAGCTTGCCAGGCAGAAGACGATCGTCTGGCAAATAGCGCCCTGCGTAATTAATTGTTTAACCCCTTTCGTCTACGGCGGAAGGGGTTGTTTTCTCTACTTTAAACGGATCAATTCCCCTTTTCTGCATCCGCCAGAAACGAATGATATTCAGGCCATTCATGAGCAGAAAACTCCCCTCAATCATCGTGCCGCCTATCGACCCCGCCCAGAAGTTGTGAATCACCCAGCAACACGTTGAAAACCACATCACGCAGCGCATGGTCAGCCCTTTACAGCGGAACAGCGCCCAGGTACTGACAATCGTGCCGATAACCGGCAATAGTTCGACAGGATGATGGAACTTCGCGAGACCAATTCCGCCAGTCAGCACAATAAAAATCGCCATTACCCATAAGCTGCGCGTGCGTAAGGTAATCAATGTACGAATGGCATTAAGGATGGCACTGGCACCGGCGGGATAGGTGCCCAGAAGAAAAAAATGTACGCCAATAACGGCGCTATAGACCGAAAGCTGCTTTTTGAAGCGACGTTCGTCACGATTGAAAAATGTTGTGATACCAATCAGAAAGGCGATGACACCCACGCCCTGGGCCAGCCAATACGCGGTCATGATAAATCCTTAGCAGGTATGGAAAAGCAAACGGCGCTTCACATTATGAAACGCCGTTTTTTATTAACAACTCATTTCGACTTTATAGCGTTACGCCGCTTTTGAAGATCGCCAGTTCGCGGAAGTCGTTACGCTCGTTGCAGGTTTGCTTACCGTTGGCAAACTCAACGATGGTGTCGATAAATTCTTCCAGCAACTGCGGCATCGCTTTACCGTGGATCAGCTGACCCGCGTCAAAGTCGATCCAGTGTTTTTTCTTCGCCGCCAGTTCACTGTTGGTGGCGATTTTCACCGTCGGCACAAATCCACCATACGGCGTGCCACGACCAGTACTGAACAGCACCATATGGCAGCCCGCACTCGCCAGGGCGCTGGTCGCTACGGCATCGTTACCCGGCGCACTTAACAAGTTCAGCCCCGGCGTTTTCAGACGCTCGCCGTAACGCAGCACGTCAACCACGACACTGGAACCCGCTTTCTGGGTACAGCCAAGCGATTTATCTTCCAGCGTGGTGATACCGCCTGCTTTGTTCCCCGGTGATGGGTTTTCGTAGATCGGCTGGTCATGGGCAATAAAGTACTGCTTGAAGTCATTGACCATGGTGACCAGTTTTTCAAACGTTGCTTCGTCGCGGCAATGGTCCATCAGCAACTGCTCTGCGCCGAACATTTCCGGTACTTCGGTCAGCACGGTAGTGCCGCCGTTAGCGATGACGTAATCAGAGAAACGCCCCAGCATTGGGTTAGCAGTAATACCAGAAAGACCGTCGGAACCGCCGCACTCCAGACCAAACTTCAGCTCGCTGAGTTTGCCCGGCTCACGCTTGTCATTGCGCATCACGTTATACAGCTGATGCAAATGCGCGATCCCGGCCTCGATCTCATCATCCTGCTGTTGGCAGATCATGAAATGAACGCGTTCAGGATCGATATCGCCCAGCGTTTCACGGAATGCGGCAACCTGGTTGTTTTCACAGCCCAGACCAATCACCAGCACTGCGCCTGCGTTCGGGTGGCGCACCATGTTTTGCAGCATGGTGCGGGTATTGATGTGATCGTCGCCCAGCTGTGAGCAGCCGTAGGTGTGGCTGAAGAGGAACACGCCGTCAGTACCTTCGGCGTTGTTGGTCTCTTTCAGGAAACGATTTTGGATCTGCCGCGCGATGCCGTTGACACAGCCCACGGTTGGCAGGATCCACAGCTCATTACGCACCCCGACATCGCCGTTAGCGCGACGATAGATCTGCACTTCACGATCTGCCGCTTGCGCAGGCAGCTCCTGAAAATCAGGTTGATAGCGATACTGATCCAGATCGCTCAGATTCGTGCGCGTATTGTGGGCGTGGACGTGTTCCCCCGCCGCAATATCCGCCAATGCATAACCAATCGGCAGGCCATATTTAATGACGTTGGCCCCTTTTGCGATATCCGTTAACGCAAATTTATGTCCACGAGCAACATCCTGGCGCAGCGTAACAGTCTGGTTATCGACACTGACTTCTGTGCCTTCAGCCAAATCCGCTAAAGCAACCGCGACGTTATCCAGCGCATGGATCTTGATGTATTGCATATCAACCCCAGACCTTAGTTCAGTTCAATGGCGAAGTAGTCACGCGCATTGTTAAAGCAAATATTTTTCACCATCTCGCCCAGCAGGTTGATGTCCGCCGGTGCTTCGCCCGCTTCCACCCAGCGACCGATCATCTGGCACAGAATGCGGCGGAAGTATTCGTGACGGGTGTATGACAGGAAGCTACGGCTGTCAGTCAGCATACCGACAAAGCGGCTCAACAGACCGAGCTGCGCCAGTTGGGTCATCTGACGTTCCATACCGTCTTTCTGATCGTTAAACCACCATCCGGAACCGAACTGCATTTTGCCCGGCATACCTTCGCCCTGGAAGTTACCGATCATGGTGCCCAGCACTTCGTTATCGCGCGGGTTCAGGCAGTAGAGAATGGTTTTCGGCAGCAGGTTTTCTTCGTTCTGCTTGCTCAGCAGCTTAGACAACTCTTCCGCCATCGGACGGTCGTTGATGGAGTCAAAGCCTACATCCGGCCCCAGCAGTTTGAACTGACGCAGGTTGTTATTACGCAGTGCGCCAATGTGGTACTGCTGTACCCAGCCGCGACGTGCGTATTCGGCACCAAGGAACACCAGCACCGCAGTTTTGAACTGTGCCACTTCGTGCTCGCTCAGGGTTTCGCCAGCCAGACGACGCGCCAGAATGCTGTCCAGTTCCGCTTCGTTCGCTTCAGCAAACATCACCACATCCAGCGCGTGGTCAGACACTTTACAGCCGTGAGCGGCGAAGTGATCCAGACGTTTGGTCAGGGCAGTTTGCAGATCAGCAAAGCGGCGGATGTCGGTATCAGAGACTTCACCCAGCTTCGCCATGTAGTCGTTAAAGGTCGCCTGTTCGATGTTAAAGGCTTTGTCCGGACGCCAGCTCGGCAGCACTTTAATGGTGAAAGAGCCGTCTTTGGCGATCTCTGCGTGATGCTCCAGAGAATCGATCGGGTCATCAGTGGTGCCGACCATTTTCACGTTCATCTGCTGCATGATGCCGCGCGCGGAGAAGTTATCCTGCGCCAACAGTTCGTTACATTCGTTCCAGATTTCATCCGCGGTAGACGGAGACAGCAGTTTACCGGTAATACCGAATGGACGACGCAGTTCAAGATGCGTCCAGTGGTATAACGGGTTGCCGATAGTGTGCGGAACAGTCGCCGCCCAGGCGTCAAATTTTTCACGGTCAGACGCATCACCGGTGCACAGACGCTCGGCCACACCGTTGGTACGCATAGCGCGCCATTTGTAGTGATCGCCCTTCAACCAGATGTCATACAGGTTTTTAAAACGATAGTCTTCCGCAATCTGCTGCGGCGGCAAATGGCAATGGTAATCGAAAATCGGCTGGTCTTTTGCGTAGTCGTGATACAGACGGCGGGCAAATTCGGTATCTAACAGGAAATCTTCAGTCATAAACGGAGTCATTTTCGTCTTCCTCTCAACGAGTGAGCTAGCTTGCTTATGGTGCGATGCTGACAAAGTTATCACACCAATTTCCAGAGTCCGAAGATATTTTCGTGAGTTAGATCAATAAACGTAGTTAAAAAAATTACTCTCAAAGTGGTAAATCTCGCTGCAGGCCGCGCCAGTACTGGCCTCGCCGTCGTCAGGTAATGTCCCTACAAATATTCGCACATTTGTGATGGCTCTCACCTTTTAAAGTTGTATGACAAGTTATCTTTCTGCCGTCGCAAATCATAAGTCGACGGAATGCAAATTGCCGATTCATTCATTTGTTAGATGAATCGGGTTAACCGGTACGGAAGCCGAATTAGCACGAAACTTTCATGGCAACGTTCGGGGCGTGCCGGTTTTTTTTCGGTTACCCGGTCGTAACTAACATCTTCAGCCTCTGGCGGGATGATGGCCGCGCTTCCTGCGGATATAACAAAACGATGAGGTTTTACATGCGTAAAATTAAAGGGTTACGTTGGTATATGATCGCACTGGTGACGCTCGGCACCGTGCTTGGTTACCTGACGCGTAACACTGTGGCGGCAGCTGCGCCAACTCTGATGGAAGAGTTAAACATCTCCACCCAACAGTATTCCTATATCATCGCAGCCTATTCTGCTGCTTATACGGTCATGCAACCGGTAGCGGGCTATGTACTGGATGTGCTGGGTACGAAAATCGGTTATGCAATGTTTGCTGTGCTGTGGGCCGTGTTCTGTGGTGCAACCGCGCTGGCAGGTAGCTGGGGCGGCCTGGCTGTTGCTCGTGGTGCGGTCGGTGCCGCGGAAGCCGCGATGATTCCGGCGGGTCTGAAAGCCAGCTCCGAATGGTTCCCGGCGAAAGAGCGTTCCATCGCGGTAGGTTACTTTAACGTAGGTTCTTCGATTGGTGCGATGATTGCGCCGCCGCTGGTGGTATGGGCAATCGTGATGCACAGCTGGCAGATGGCATTTATCATCTCCGGTGCGTTGAGCTTTATCTGGGCGATGGCATGGCTGATTTTCTATAAACATCCGCGCGACCAGAAACATCTGACCGATGAAGAACGCGACTACATTATTAATGGTCAGGAAGCCCAGCACCAGGTTGACACAGCGAAGAAAATGTCCGTTGGTCAGATCCTGCGTAACCGTCAGTTCTGGGGTATCGCGCTGCCGCGCTTCCTGGCAGAACCGGCATGGGGTACTTTTAACGCGTGGATCCCGCTGTTCATGTTTAAAGTTTACGGCTTTAACCTGAAAGAGATCGCGATGTTTGCCTGGATGCCGATGCTGTTTGCTGACCTCGGTTGTATCCTCGGTGGTTACCTGCCACCACTGTTCCAGCGTTGGTTTGGTGTGAACCTGATCGTTTCCCGTAAGATGGTCGTAACGCTGGGTGCGGTGCTGATGATTGGCCCGGGTATGATCGGTCTGTTCACCAACCCGTATGTCGCGATTATGCTGCTGTGTATCGGTGGTTTTGCTCACCAGGCACTGTCTGGCGCACTGATTACGCTCTCGTCTGACGTGTTCGGTCGTAACGAAGTGGCGACGGCGAACGGTTTAACCGGGATGTCCGCATGGCTGGCAAGTACGCTGTTTGCACTGGTAGTCGGTGCACTGGCTGACACCATCGGCTTCAGCCCGCTGTTCGCAGTTCTGGCAGTGTTCGACCTGTTAGGTGCGCTGGTTATCTGGACCGTGTTGCAGAACAAACCGGCGATTGAGGTGGCGCAGGAATCACATAACGATCCCGCACCGCAACATTAAGGCTTCGTGTAAGTTTTAGTTTCCCTTCAAAGCCGCCTTCTCAGGCGGCTTTTTCATCACTGTGAGTAGAGCTAAACTCGCAAAAGTGGTATAACAAATATAGTCTGCCGTATCATGCCTGGAGCGCATATGGAAATCACTGAACCACGCCGTTTGTATCAACAACTTGCCGCTGATCTGAAAGAGCGCATCGAACAGGGCGTCTATCTGGTGGGTGATAAACTGCCTGCTGAACGCTTTATTGCCGATGAAAAGAACGTCAGCCGCACCGTGGTTCGTGAAGCCATCATCATGCTGGAAGTTGAAGGCTATGTCGAAGTGCGTAAAGGTTCAGGTATTCATGTGGTTTCCAACCAGCCGCGCCATCAGCAGGCGACTGACAATAATATGGAATTCGCCAATTACGGTCCGTTTGAGTTGCTCCAGGCTCGCCAGCTCATCGAAAGTAATATTGCCGAGTTCGCGGCAACTCAGGTGACGAAACAGGACATCATGAAACTGATGGCCATCCAGGAGCAGGCGCGCGGCGAACAATGCTTCCGTGATTCCGAGTGGGATTTGCAGTTCCACATTCAGGTAGCCCTGGCGACGCAGAACTCCGCCCTGGCGGCTATCGTGGAAAAAATGTGGACCCAGCGTAGTCATAACCCGTACTGGAAAAAACTGCACGAACACATTGATGCCCGTACCGTCGATAACTGGTGCGATGACCACGATCAAATCCTCAAGGCGCTGATTCGCAAAGATCCTCATGCTGCTAAGCTGGCAATGTGGCAGCACCTGGAAAACACCAAGATCATGTTATTTAACGAAACCAGCGACGATTTCGAGTTCAATGCCGACCGCTATCTGTTCGCCGAAAACCCGGTGGTGCATCTCGATACAGCCACCAGCGGCAGTAAATGAAATTCCTGTCCGACAGGCGCTACAGTGCGCCTGTTTGTCTCGTCGGTAAGCGAAAAGTATAAAGTGTCAGCCTGTGTAAATCCTCTCGCCTCCCTCCCCTGCATTCAGCAAAATCAGACTCCACGGACATGTAATTTTGATAACGAACAACGTTGACCTTTGTTACAATTAGATTCAATTTGAATTTATGCTTTTGAATGCTTTCTTATCTCACGATTTAACAGGGAATAGTTCAGGCTGTGTTGATGTATCAAACCCGCAGAACATACCAAGACAGCAATAACATTGCGGTAGTGCATCATTTAAAACCAGCGTGGCGTTAACCGATTCACCAGGAATAATGAATGGAACTTTTGACCCAATTGCTGCAAGCCCTGTGGGCGCAGGATTTTGAAACCCTGGCCAATCCGTCGATGATTGGCATGTTGTATTTTGTCTTGTTTGTCATTTTGTTCCTTGAAAACGGCTTGCTTCCGGCAGCCTTTTTACCGGGCGACAGCTTACTGGTGTTGGTCGGTGTATTGATTGCGAAAGGCGCGATGGGCTATCCGCAAACGATTCTGCTGCTGACCGTTGCCGCCAGCCTCGGCTGCTGGGTCAGCTATATTCAGGGGCGATGGCTGGGCAATACCCGCACCGTACAAAACTGGCTATCTCATTTACCCGCGCATTATCATCAACGCGCACACCATCTTTTTCATAAACACGGTTTATCGGCGCTGTTAATTGGTCGCTTTATTGCGTTTGTCAGAACACTGCTGCCGACGATTGCCGGGTTATCAGGGCTGAATAACGCGCGCTTTCAGTTCTTCAACTGGATGAGTGGTTTGTTGTGGGTATTGATCCTGACAACTCTGGGTTACATGCTCGGCAAAACGCCGGTATTTTTAAAGTACGAGGACCAGCTGATGTCATGCCTGATGCTGCTCCCGGTGGTGCTGCTGGTGTTTGGCCTGGCAGGTTCTCTGGTCGTGTTATGGAAAAAGAAATATGGAAATCGGGGGTAAGGGATGCAAATACCTCGCATGTCGCTTCGCCAGCTAGCCTGGTCCGGCGCTGTTTTACTTCTGGTCGGCACACTGTTGCTGGCCTGGTCCGCGGTTCGCCAGCAAGAGTCTACGCTGGCGATTCGTGCCGTTCATCAAGGGACAACGATGCCAGACGGTTTTTCAATCTGGCATCACCTTGACGCTCACGGCATTCCTTTCAAAAGTATCACCCCCAAAAACGACACTCTGTTAATTACCTTTGACTCCAGCGACCAGAGCGCCGCCGCAAAAGCGGTCCTCGACAGAACATTGCCCCATGGCTACATCATTGCGCAGCAGGACAATAACAGTCAGGCTATGCAGTGGCTGACCCGGTTGCGGGATAACTCTCATCGCTTCGGATAACTTCCTGTTATCCGAAACAGATCACTCACTTTGGTGATTTCACCGTAACTGTCTATGATTAATGAGGCGGTGGTTAACACTACCGCTTCGTTGTCTGGACAATCGTTCCTTTGTAATAGGTCCGAATCACAATGGAAGGTTCAAGAATGAAATACCGCATCGCTTTAGCTGTTTCTCTCTTTGCTCTTAGTGCCGGTAGTTATGCCACTACCCTGTGTCAGGAAAAGGAGCAAAATATCCTTAAGGAGATCAGCTATGCCGAAAAACACCAAAACCAGAATCGTATTGACGGTCTGAATAAAGCCCTGAGTGAAGTCCGGGCCAACTGTTCAGATAGCCAACTGCGTGCCGATCATCAGAAGAAAATCGCAAAGCAGAAAGATGAGGTGGCGGAACGCCAGCAAGATTTAGCCGAGGCGAAGCAAAAAGGCGATGCAGATAAGATTGCCAAACGCGAACGGAAACTGGCAGAAGCGCAGGAAGAGCTGAAAAAGCTGGAAGCGCGCGACTACTAACTCACAATAGTCACTACTTACTCACCTGGAGAAAACTATGTCGAAAGAACACACTACGGAACATCTGCGTGCTGAGTTGAAATCCCTTTCCGATACGCTGGAAGAGGTGCTTAGCTCATCTGGCGAGAAGTCGAAAGAAGAGTTGAGTAAGATTCGTAGCAAAGCGGAGCAGGCACTGAAACAGAGCCGTTATCGCCTGGGTGAAACCGGTGATGCCATTGCCAAACAAACCCGTGTCGCGGCGGCGCGTGCCGATGAGTATGTGCGTGAAAATCCGTGGACGGGCGTGGGCATTGGCGCAGCAATCGGTGTAGTGCTCGGCGTTCTGCTGTCGCGTCGTTAATTATGGCGGACACTCATCACGCGCAAGGGCCCGGTAAAAGCGTTCTGGGCATCGGGCAGCGAATTGTTTCCATCATGGTTGAAATGGTGGAGACACGTCTGCGGCTGGCGGTGGTGGAGCTGGAAGAGGAAAAAGCGAATCTCTTTCAACTTTTACTGATGCTGGGCCTGACGATGCTTTTCGCTGCATTTGGTCTTATGAGCCTGATGGTGCTAATTATCTGGGCGGTTGATCCGCAATATCGCCTGAATGCGATGATTGCCACCACCGTGGTGTTGCTGCTACTGGCACTGATTGGCGGCATCTGGACGTTACGTAAATCGCGTAAGTCTACGTTGCTGCGCCACACGCGCCATGAGCTGGCAAACGATCGGCAGCTGCTCGAGGAGGAGTCCCGTGAGCAGTAAAGTCGAACGTGAACGACGTAAGGCGCAACTGCTTAGCCAGATCCAGCAACAACGGCTGGATCTTTCCGCCAGTCGTCGTGAATGGCTGGAGGCAACAGGCGCTTACGATCGTCGCTGGAATATGCTGTTGAGTCTGCGCTCCTGGGCGCTGGTTGGCAGTAGCGTGATGGCTATCTGGACGATTCGCCATCCTAATATGCTGGTCCGCTGGGCCAGACGCGGTTTTGGTGTATGGAGCGCCTGGCGTCTGGTGAAAACAACCCTCAAGCAACAACAGCTTCGCAGTTAACTTCCTCTCTGGCCGGAGAAATTCCGGCCTTATCCCTCAAATTTTTTGAAAATATTTGACAGTTTTCCTTGCTAACAATCACGCTTCGCCACGTTTATGATTCTCTCCATCGACAGCAACGACGCTAATAGCGCGCCCTTGCACAAAAAAACAATCAGCAGCCTGAGCGGCGCAGTGGAGAGTATGATGAAAAAATTAGAAGATGTTGGTGTACTGGTAGCGCGCATTTTAATGCCGATTCTGTTTATTACCGCAGGCTGGGGAAAAATTACTGGTTACGCGGGTACCCAACAATATATGGAAGCGATGGGCGTCCCGGGTTTTATGCTGCCGCTGGTGATTCTGCTTGAGTTTGGTGGTGGTCTGGCAATCCTGTTCGGTTTCCTGACTCGCACCACAGCCCTGTTTACTGCGGGCTTTACGCTGCTGACGGCATTTTTATTTCACAGCAACTTTGCTGAAGGCGTCAACTCGCTGATGTTCATGAAAAACCTGACAATTTCTGGCGGATTCCTGCTGCTGGCAATTACCGGTCCGGGCGCGTATAGCATCGACCGCCTGCTGAATAAAAAGTGGTAAGCACGCGCTATACTTAACGATAAAAAACGAGGAGGAAGCTCCTCGTTTTTGCTATTGGAGGAGAGAAATATGGGTCAACTGATTGACGGCGTCTGGCATGACACCTGGTACGATACCAAATCTACCGGCGGTAAATTTCAACGTTCAGCTTCCGCATTTCGTAACTGGCTCACTGCCGATGGCGCGCCAGGCCCCACTGGCACAGGCGGTTTTATCGCAGAGAAAGATCGTTATCATCTCTATGTTTCACTCGCCTGCCCGTGGGCGCACCGCACGCTGATCATGCGCAAACTCAAAGGACTGGAACCGTTTATTTCCGTTTCTGTAGTGAACCCGCTGATGCTGGAAAACGGCTGGACCTTTGATGACAGTTTTCCGGGTGCAACCGGCGATACACTCTATCAACATGAATTTTTGTATCAGCTTTATCTCCACGCCGATCCACACTACAGCGGACGAGTTACTGTTCCCGTACTGTGGGACAAAAAGAACCACACCATCGTCAGCAACGAATCAGCGGAAATCATCCGCATGTTCAATACCGCGTTTGATGCGCTGGGCGCGAAAGCGGGTGATTACTACCCACCAGCCCTGCAAACGAAAATTGACGAACTTAACGGCTGGATTTATGACACCGTTAACAACGGCGTGTATAAAGCTGGTTTTGCCACCAGCCAGCAAGCTTACGACGAGGCGGTGGCGAAAGTGTTTGAATCGCTGGCGCGACTGGAGCAGATTTTAGGCCAGCATCGTTACCTGACCGGCAATCAGCTAACCGAAGCCGATATTCGCCTGTGGACCACGCTGGTCCGTTTTGATCCGGTGTATGTGACCCACTTCAAGTGTGATAAGCACCGCATCAGCGATTACCTGAATCTGTACGGTTTTCTGCGCGATATCTACCAGATGCCGGGGATCGCCGAAACTGTCAATTTCAATCACATCCGTAATCATTACTTCCGCAGCCATAAGACCATCAACCCTACGGGGATTATTTCAATTGGTCCGTGGCAGGATCTCGATGAACCGCATGGACGAGATGTTCGCTTCGGTTAAAAAAAGGCACCTTACGAGGTGCCTCTGATTATTAGCTAAGTGCGTGTTATTTATGTCGGATGCGGCGTGAACGTCTTCTCCAACCTACAAAACGTTTATATTCAATATGTTACAATGCCGCGTAGGCCAGATAAGCGTAGCGCATCTGGCGATTTTGCGTTTGTCATCAGTCTTAGCGCGCTTTACGGCACTTTATTAATTCCTTGAACGAATATTTACTGCCATTTCATTCACGTCTATTCTTAATTTGCTGCTTTAAAAACAAGTGATTGAGCAAAATTGAGGCAAAAATGGACTGGTATCTGAAAGTACTAAAAAATTATGTCGGTTTCCGGGGTCGTGCGCGGCGCAAAGAGTACTGGATGTTTATTCTGGTCAACATCATCTTTACGTTCGTGCTGGGGCTGCTGGATAAAATGTTAGGCTGGCAACGTGCCGGTGGCGAAGGCATCCTGACGACAATCTACGGTATTCTGGTGTTTTTACCATGGTGGGCAGTTCAGTTCCGCCGCCTGCACGACACCGACCGCTCGGCGTGGTGGGCACTGCTGTTCTTAATCCCGTTTATCGGCTGGCTTATTATCATCGTCTTTAACTGCCAGGCGGGTACGCCAGGCGAAAACCGCTTTGGACCTGATCCAAAACTGGAACCTTAAAACAAATCTACTCGCCGGATGTCTGACTCATCCGGCTTTTATCATTATGTTGATGAATGAATAATTTACTAATGTTTATTTAAAATATTTCAATGTCGTTATATAAATTACCTATAAAAAAATAACCATGTATTTATCTTAAATATCAAAACCTTTATAACATCCGAAAAAGAAAGATACGAATAGCATTTACACAATACCCGGAATAGACTTTCGTCACTTTTAATTAAAGGGATGTTTTTATGCAGTGGTATTTAGCCGTATTAAAAAATTATGTTGGTTTCTCTGGTCGCGCACGTCGTAAAGAGTACTGGATGTTTACTCTGATTAACGCCATCGTCGGCGCTATTATCAATGTCATTCAATTGATTTTAGGTTTAGAGTTTCCATTCCTTTCTCTCATTTACCTGGCAGCAACAATCATTCCGGTCATTGCTCTGTGCGTTCGTCGTCTGCACGATACTGACCGTTCAGGTGCATGGGCGCTTCTCTATCTGGTTCCGATCATTGGCTGGTTAGTTCTGTTTGTATTTGCCTGTTTAGAAGGCAACTCTGGCAGCAATCGTTACGGAAACGATCCGAAGTTTGGTTCAAATTAATCATAGAATTGGGGCGATATTTCGCCCCTTTTTATTAACAATAATAAATATTATTTTCCGCTAAAAAGTTTGGGAATTTCCCGCAGACACCAGGATTTCGCCTCCCCCATACTGTCACGACGCCAGGCCATAATAATATCGATCTCGCTGGTCGATTCCGGGCTGACGACACGCAACCGCCCTTCCGCGATGTCTTTTTCGACCATCGGATACGGCATCGTCGCCACGCCAAGCCCCGCCAGTAACGCCTGACGTTTATCTTCAATCGTGCTCACCGTTAAACGCGGCTGTTTGTCCAGTAGCTGTACGGTCAATACCGGGCGCTCACGAGCGGTATCCGCCACCGCAATTCCACGATATTTCACGCGCGTCACTTCAGATAACGGTTCCGGCTCCTGATGAATCGGGTGATCAGGCGCGGCAACGTAGACGTTCATTAACGTATAGAGCTTGCGCGAGTTGATCTCCGACGAGGAGCGAAAATGCATATCCGGCGCGATAACAATATCCGCCCGCCCCTGCTCCAGCCGTTCCCATGCCCCCGCCAGCACTTCGGTGATGATTGCCAGTTGGGTATTCGCTTTTGCCGCCAGTTTGTCAATTAACGGGAAAAAGGCAGGTGTCGGTACCAGCGCCTCGGTCACAATGGTGAGATGCGTTTCCCAACCGCGCGCGAGAGCTTCCGCATCGGTAGTCAGTTTATCTGCGGCTTCCAGCAAAACGCGTCCTCGCTCCAGCAACATCCTCCCGACATTGGTGAATTTGGTGCGATGGCCCGAGCGGTCAAACAACACCACATCCAGCTCTTCTTCCAGTTTTTGCATGGTATAGCTAAGTGCGGAAGGCACGCGTCCCAGCTCATCCGCCGCCGCCGCAAAACTGCCCCGGCGATCGATCGCATCCATAACCCGTAGTGCTTCCAGCGTTAATGCCCTTTCTTTGGCCATTTCGTTCTCATTCAGGAAATTTGAACATACCGGGCAGAATATCTGGCTAACAATGTAGCGTCCAGCCCCTTACCATAAAAGGAAGTAAAGAGAGGTCAAGAATTATGATTACTACCCGAACTGCCAGGCAGTGTGGACAAGCAGACTACGGATGGTTGCAGGCCCGGTATACTTTTTCCTTTGGACACTACTTCGACCCGAAATTGTTAGGCTATGCCTCCCTGCGCGTGCTTAACCAGGAAGTGCTGGCCCCAGGTGCCGCCTTTCAGCCGCGAACCTATCCCAAAGTCGATATTTTAAATGTGATTCTGGATGGAGAAGCTGAGTATCGCGACAGTGAAGGCAATCATGTTCAGGCCAGCGCCGGAGAGACATTGCTGCTCTCTACCCAGCCGGGTATCAGCTATAGCGAACACAATCTCAGCAAAGACAAACCGTTAACGCGAATGCAGCTTTGGCTGGATGCCTGCCCGCAGCGAGAGAATCCGCTGATTCAAAAACTGGCGCTTAATATGGGCAAGCAGCAATTAATCGCCTCGCCAGAGGGCACAGTGGGTAGCCTGCAACTGCGCCAGCAAGTGTGGCTGCACCATATCGTGCTCGACAAAGGCGAAAGTGCGAATTTCCAGTTGCATGGACCACGCGCGTATTTGCAATCGATTCACGGGAAATTTCATGCGCTTACGCATCATGAAGAGAAAGCGGCGCTAACCTGCGGTGATGGGGCGTTTATTCGTGACGAGGCTAACATTACGCTGGTTGCCGATTCCCCACTGCGCGCTTTGCTGATAGATTTGCCTGTCTAGTTGTTTTTACAGGGAGATGATGATGAGTAAAAAATCGGCCAAAAAGCGCCAGCCAGTGAAGCCCGTGGTGGCGAAAGAACCTGCTCGTACCGCCAAAAATTTTGGCTATGAAGAGATGTTGAGCGAACTGGAAGCCATCGTCGCGGATGCTGAAACGCGTTTAGCCGAGGATGAAGCTACCGCGTAAAGACAGGTGCCGGATGCGGCGTAAACGCCTTATCCGGCCTACAAAACCCAACAACATCAACAAATTGTGCAATTCGTAGGCCAGATAAGACGCGCCAGCATCGCATCCGGCACGATACCCAAAACTGGCGTTTATCTGGCCTTGCTCGCCATAATCTCGATAATCTGCCGATCCGTTTGCTGCATCGAATGGCTTGCTAACGCACACAGGTTGGCAATCGACTGCTCAACATCATGCGCCACAATCCCTTCATTACCGGTTACGGCGGTATCATCCAGCGCCATTAACACCGCTTTCCACGCAGCCGAAGCACTGGTCGAAACCTTCATCGCGCAGCTGTTCGATGCACCATCGCAAATCATGCCACTGACATCGCCGATCATACTGCTGATCGCCATCGAAATGGTTTCATAACGCCCATCCACCAGCCATGCCATCCCGGCGGCGGCCCCCATTGCTGCGGTCGTTGCGGCACACAGCGCAGACAAACGCGGTAACTGGTTATGGATGTAAATTGCGCTCAAATGCGAAAGCATCAGCGCACGCGCCAGCCGTTCATCATCGGCCCCGAAGTGTTCTGCTACCACCACCACTGGCATTGTTGCAGTGATCCCCTGGTTACCCGAGCCGGAGTTACTCATTGCCGGAAGCGTAGCGCCGCCCATACGCGCATCGGATGCCGCGCTGGTACGAATCACAATGGATGAAGAGAGATCTTTCGCCAGCAAACCGCGTGCACACTGTTTTTCCAGCGTCGCGCCAATATGCAGCCCCCACTTACCGCTCAAACCTTCCTGCGATAACGCACAATTTAGCTTCGCGGAATCGAGAATAAAGCGGATCGCCGCAAACGGGACTTCATTGACGAACTTCAGGATCTCAGCCAGCGTCGTTCTTGAAAGCACCGTCAGCGGCGACTCTTGCTCGCCCTCTGTCACACACGCCTGCTGGGTAAACACCACACCATTGTGCGTCTCAATATGCACAATGTTGGTATGCCCGCCGACGATGGTGACACACGCCCACTTCTCACCGTTCCAGACTTTGGCGCGTGAGAAGAGGATTTCATCGCAAGGTTCCTGGATCTTAACTGAGACTTTCCCCGCCGCCAGCAGTGCTTTGGCATCGGCAATTGCCTGCGCAGTTGCGTCTTTCAGCACTTCCAGCCCGGCGTTAGCATTTCCACCTAACGCTCCCAGCGCCGCCGCAATTGGCAGCCCCACCATTCCCGTGCCGGGAACGGTGACGCCCAGACCGTTCTTCATCAGATTTGGCGAAACCCAGGCTTCTACACGTTCAACCGGACCTTCCAGTTCTGCCGCAGCAACCGCCGCCGCCAGCGCCAGTGAAATCGGTTCAGTACATCCCAGCGCCGGTTTTACTTCCTCCTGAACGGCGAGGATGTAACGCTGCCATAACGGATTTAAAGTCGAATCAAACATATTAAAAACCTTAAAATTTCAGGTAAATCAAGAAAATGCCAGGAACGGAGAAACACAAAGCAACAAACCAGTGACGATAATCAGGTACAGAGACATCCCTTTGTATTTGTGCAATGCCGGTACTTTGTAAACCAGCCACGCCGGGATCAGGCACCCTACCATGCCGAAAATCGGGCTACAGATAGAGGTGAAGCTCAACACCGGTGCGTTCAGTACGATGGCGCTCCAGGCCAGCAAAATGGCGAAAATCATGATGCCGCGCTGAACGAGATTTTCGTTAATCTTCTCGGCAGGCATCTTGCGACGCAGGATGTTCATTACGATCCCTTGCGTTGCTTCGCGAAAGCCTAAATAGACGCCAAAGAATGCAGTCATTACAGCAAAGATATTGAGAATGACGCTGACCACTTTCACCCACGCTGCGCCATCACCGCTAATAAACTGTGCGGCAATCGCCAGCGCGGAAATATTCTGCTCGTAGGCTTTTACCGCTTCGTCATGTCCCATCGCCAGCGTGAACGACACGGCGTAGAAAAAGACGGTGACAAACAAAATACCAAACGCGATATTCATTGCCCGCAATGCTTTATGCCGCGCCACTTCAATTGATTTTTCCCGCGAGCGATAAGAGATCACCATCGGGCTTAACGTCTGGATAAACAGAATCGACGTCAGGGTAAACGGCAGCGTAATAATGGCGTTTTTCACCAGCAGCCCCAGCGGCGGTAGCGAACCGACGTTATACAGATGCCACATTCCCACCATCGACACGCCCAGCGCCGCGACCACCAGCAGCTTGGTCAGCACCATGCCGGTCGAAATTTTAAATAACAATTTCTCGCCGCGTGAGGAGATCGCCACCAGAATGCAAATCAGTACCAGACCATAAAAGGGACTGTCTGACAGCACCCCTTCCGTCACGCCGAAGGTATGCAGGTAGGAAGCACTATCGTTGGTGATGGCGGTGGAATAGACGAACATCCAAATCACCAGCATTACGAAATAGAGCGCACCTAACAGGATGCCCCAGTTTTTACCTAAATAACCGCTGATGACGCTCGGGTAATCTTTACACTCCGGTGATTCTGCCAGCGTATTAATAAACAACCGCTGAAACAGATACATTGCCGGGTAACCAATCACCGATGAGAGCAAAAATACCCACAATCCCATCAAACCGACCTGCACCGGGAGAAAAACAATCCCCGCGCCAATCGCCATCCCGATACTCATAATCACCCAGCCGGTGTCAGTACTGTCGAATTTGATCGCTTCTCGCCACTCGCTCTCACTCATTCCAGCACGACCCGCCGGGGTCGAAGCGTCTGCAATGACGCCTTTATTCGATGCAATTTCCATAATTTCTCGCTCAATATTTTGTAGGGCTTATTATTTTTTTCCGAGCCGCATCAAGGCGATATGCGGTCTACGTTTTTGCAGGCGAGTTATTAGAATAAAGAAATGATACGCGCGAGGTCAGAGAAAATCTTCACAATCAAGACTTTGAAATAACGGAGATGGATAAGAATTTTCTACTAAATTAATCGCAAGAGAATATTCATTCTCTATTTGCGGCAGATCACAAAAAAAAGGTGCACATTTGTGCACCCAAGGATGAAAGCTGACAGCAATGTCAGCCACAGACCACTTTAATGGCCAGTCCTCCGCGTGATGTTTCGCGGTATTTATCGTTCATATCTTTGCCGGTTTCATACATCGTCTCGATCACTTTATCGAGTGAAACACGCGGTGCCGAGGTGCGGCGCATTGCCATCCGCGCGGCGTTTACTGCTTTCACGGCATTAATGGCATTACGTTCAATGCACGGGATTTGTACCTGTCCGGCAACCGGATCGCAGGTCAGCCCAAGGTTATGCTCCATCGCGATTTCCGCCGCATTGCATACCTGCGCCGGACTGCCGCCCAGGAGTTCAGTTAACCCTGCCGCCGCCATTGAACAGGCCACGCCAATCTCCCCCTGACAGCCGACCTCCGCACCAGAGATGGAGGCGTTCATTTTATACAGCGCGCCAATAGCCCCGGCTGCAAGAAAATAGCGGGCAATTGACCGCTCGTTTACCGGACGACGGAACTTATCGTAATAAGCCAGCACTGCCGGAATAATGCCGCACGCACCGTTAGTCGGTGCCGTTACCACGCGCCCGCCAGCTGCGTTTTCTTCACTAACCGCCAGCGCGTACATATTGATCCAGTCGATGACATTCATCGGATCGTTAGAGATGTTATCGCTGGAAACCAGCTGACGACGCAGCGCTACGGCGCGGCGCGGCACATTGAGCGGACCAGGCAGCACGCCTTCAGTGTTCATCCCGCGTTCAATACCGTCATGCATCACTTGCCAGATACGGGCAAACCCTGCGTCAATTTCCGCTTTGCTGCGCAGCGCCAGCTCGTTGTGCATCATCAGGCCAGATATAGACAGGCCGTTGTAATCACACATTTTCAGCAGTTCACCTGCTGAGTGGAAATCGTAAGGTACGGGTGTTTCGACATCGTGCGACAGGCCGAAGTGTTCTTCTTCGACAATAAACCCGCCGCCGACAGAGTAATAGGTTTTGCTTAATAGCGCTTCCTGTCCCTTCCAGGCAGTGATCCGCATTCCGTTCTCATGGCGAGGCAACATTTCGGGATGGAAGATAATGTTCTTTGCTACAGGAAAATCAACAATATGCGCGCCAGAAGCCACCGGCAACCGCCCGCTGCGCGTCACTAACTCTATAAATGCAGGGATCTCATCAATGACAACATCCTGCGGACTGTTTCCTGCCAGTCCCATGATGATGGCGACATCCGTGGCATGGCCTTTGCCCGTCAGTGACAACGACCCGTACAGATCGACCACAATATGGCTCGTCGCGGTTAATAAGCCGCTACTTTCCAGCCGATCAATAAAACTTTTTCCGGCATTCATTGGCCCCACAGTATGCGAACTGGAGGGACCAATCCCAATTTTGAAAATATCGAATGCACTAATCATATCCACACCCTCGGATTGCCGTTCAGTAAAGTGGAGCGGAACGACCTTGCGACCGTCCCGCTCACGAGGCCTTACGCACTACGTACTGCGATGGCTTCAATTTCCAACTTCACATCTTTCGGCAAACGCGCGACCTGCACACAGCTCCGGGTCGGGTAGGTCGCCTGATGTTCATCGAAGAACTGCTTATAGACTTCATTGATGGTGGCAAAATCATTCAGATCGGTGATGAACACGGTCATCTTGATGATATCGCCCACACTCAGCCCGGCAGCAACCACGATCGCTTTGACGTTTTCGAGGCTTAAACGCGCCTGATCTTGCACATCAGCCGGGATCTCACCGGTCTGTGGGCAAACCGGAATTTGCCCGGAGGTGAAGACCATGCTGCCTAAATCAACGCCCTGAACATAAGGGCCGATTGCGCCTGGGGCACGTTGCGTTTCGATAATCTTTTTCATACATCCTCCGGCGTCAGAGCGCCTGGGTAAAGGTACGTGAAATAACATCCTGTTGCTGTTCACGGGTCAGTGCGTTAAAGCGCACGGCGTAGCCAGAGACACGGATTGTCAGGTTAGGATATTTTTCCGGGTGCTCGATGGCATCCAGCAGCATTTCCCGATTCATTACGTTGACGTTGAGGTGTTGACCGCCTTCGACATCCGCTTCGTGGTGGAAATACCCATCCAGCAGGCCGACAAGGTTGGTTTTACGTACTGGATCTTCTTTGCCCAGCGCCGCAGGGACGATGGAGAAGGTGTACGAGATCCCATCTTTGGCGTAGGTGAACGGCAGTTTCGCCACCGACGTCAATGAGGCCACGGCGCCTTTGCGATCACGACCGTGCATCGGGTTAGCGCCCGGCGCGAACGGTGTTCCGGCGCGGCGACCGTCCGGCGTGTTCCCGGTTTTCTGACCGTACACCACGTTAGAGGTGATAGTCAGAATCGATTGGGTCGGCACAGCATTGCGATAGGTTGGCAAAGCTTTAATTTTCTTCATAAAGCGTTCAACCAGATCGCAGGCAATGCTGTCTACGCGCTCGTCGTTGTTGCCATACTGCGGATATTCGCCGTCGATTTCGAAATCCACCGCCAGGCCGTTTTCGTCACGGATTGGTTTCACACGAGCATATTTGATGGCAGACAGGGAGTCCGTTGCCACCGACAGGCCCGCGATGCCGCACGCCATGGTGCGATAGACATCACGATCGTGTAGCGCCATCAGCGAGGCTTCATAGCTGTACTTGTCGTGCATGTAGTGGATGATATTCAGCGCGCTGATGTACTGTACCGCCAGCCAGTCCATGAAGTGGTCGAGGCTATCCATCACTTTGTCGTAGTCCAGCACGTCATCCATCAACGGAGCCGTTTTCGGGCCAACCTGAATCTTCAGCTTCTCGTCCATTCCGCCGTTGATTGCGTACAGTAGCGTTTTCGCCAGGTTAGCGCGCGCACCGAAGAACTGCATCTGCTTACCAATCACCATTGGGCTGACGCAACAGGCAATCGCGTAATCGTCGCTATTGAAGTCAGTACGCATCAGATCGTCGTTTTCATACTGCAAAGAGGATGTGACGATAGACACCTGCGCGGCATATTTTTTGAAGGCAATCGGCAAGGCTTCCGACCACAGAATAGTCAGGTTAGGTTCCGGTGCAGGCCCCATAGTGTGCAGGGTGTGTAAATAGCGGAAGGAGTTTTTGGTCACCAGGGTTCGACCGTCCAGCCCCATCCCGCCGATCACTTCCGTCGCCCAGATCGGGTCGCCGGAGAACAGCGAATCAAATTCCGGCGTACGCAAGAAGCGCACCATACGGATCTTCATGATGAAGTGGTCGATCAGTTCCTGTGCCTGCTGCTCATTGAGTACGCCTGCTTTAAAGTCGCGCTCAATGTAGATATCGAGGAACGATGCCGTGCGCCCCAGCGACATCGCGCCGCCATTTTGCGATTTCACTGCCGCCAGGTAAGCGAAGTAGAGCCACTGCACCGCTTCCTGTGCATTCTGCGCCGGACGGGAGATGTCAAAACCGTATTTCGCCGCCATTTCTTGAATCTGCAACAGCGCACGACGATGTTCCGCCAGCTCCTCACGCAGACGGATCGTAGCTTCGAGATCTTCGCCTTTTTCCAGACGGGACTGGAGATCGGCAAACTGCAGTTCGCGTTCACGTACCAGATAACTGATGCCGTAAAGCGCCACGCGGCGGTAGTCACCGATGATACGCCCACGACCATAACCATCTGGTAAACCGGTCAGTACACCAGATTTACGGCAGCGCAGCATATCCGGTGAGTAAACATCAAATACGCCCTGGTTATGGGTTTTACGCAGATCGGTAAAGATGTATTCAAATTCGCTATCCATTTCACGACCATACGCGTGGAATGAACTTCTAATCATATTAATGCCGCCGAACGGATGCAGCGCACGCTTTAATGGCGCATCCGTTTGCAGACCCACTATTTTTTCCAGCGGCTGGTCAATATATCCTGCATCATGAGCGGTAATTGTGGTGGCAATATTGGTATCGAAATCCAATGGCGCGTGAGTCGCATTTTCGATACGGATGCCTTCCATCACTTTTTCCCACAATTCCGTGGTGGCAGGCGTCGCTTCGGCGAGAAAAGATTCATCACCTTCATACGGTGTATAGTTATGTTGAATAAAATCGCGGACATTAATTTCGTTTTTCCAGTCCGTACCTTTAAAGCCAAGCCATGCGTCGGCGTACAGCTTATCGCTGGTATCAATATCTACCTTCATGAAAAATAATCTCTCTACAATACTTCAACTAAATTATGCAAATTCTGCGGGCGCGTTCACTTTGCCTAAATGAATGGCATCCAAAGCAATCATTTTTTCTTCGTTAGTCGGAATTACGGCGCAAATGACACGCGCATTTTCACTGGAAACAATTCGCTCTCCAAAAGAGTTAGAGCGATTATTCATTTCTGTATCAATCTCTACGCCTAATACAGCTAAATGTTCCATGACCAGACGACGAATTAAACTTGAATTCTCTCCTATTCCGCCGGTGAATATAATTCCATCCAGGCGATGTAATGAAGCAGCGTGTCCGGCAATATGACGGGCAATTCGATGAACAAAGGTTTTAATTGCCAATTGCGCGCGTTCGTGACCTTCATGCCAGGCTTTTTCCAGAACACGTAAATCCGAAGAAAGGCCGGAAATACCTAATAATCCCGACTCTTTATTCACGACGCGTTCCAGGTCACCCAGGCTCTGGTTGGTTTGGCTGGCGACCCAGGACATCGCCCCGAAGTCGACATCACCACTGCGGGTACCCATCATCAAGCCTTCCAGCGGCGTCATTCCCATTGAGGTATCAACACTCTGACCGTTGCGAACTGCGCAGATTGACGCGCCATTGCCAAGATGCGCCACAACCAGGCCGGAGTCATCTTCCGCCAGATTCAGCAAAGAATGCGCGCGCTGGGAAACATAGCGGTGCGACGTGCCGTGGAAACCATAACGGCGTACACCTAACTCTTCATAATATTTCCACGGCAGGCCGTATAAATAAGCTTCCGGAGCCATCGTCTGGTGGAAACTGGTATCAAATACCGCTACCTGAGTTACGCCCGGAAATAATTGCTGCGCCGATTCAATACCACTTAAATTGGCGTAATTATGCAGGGGTGCCAGTGGAGAAACGCGACGGATATTATCAATGACTTCATCGGTAATAATGGCGGACTCGGTAAAAATACTGCCGCCGTGAGCGATGCGGTGGCCAATTAAGGCCACACTGTCATTTAAATTCCGTTTTTCCAGTTCAAATGCAATTGCCTTCAATGCACCTTCGTAGCTGTGGTGAGCCAGCGGTGCTGGCTCTCCCCCATTTACGGATAAGAATGCATTTTCCGAGTTAATACCGTCGGCAATACCTGACATTAATACTTCACAGTCGCTGGCATTGAGTACGGAAAACTTAATCGAAGACGAACCACAGTTAATAACCAAAACAACCGGAAATTCATTCATCTCTTTTCTCATCCTGAGTTACGGATTAAAACAGTTTGTATACGATGTTCAGGATAGTCAGCAGACCAATCACGGTAACAAACACGTTATCCAGACGACCACGGTATTTCGCCAGAGACGGCGCTTTACGAATGGCATACATCGGCAACAGGCATAGCAGTGATGCGATAATCGGTGCGCCCATGGCTTCAATCAGGTCGAGGATGTTCGGGTTGGCGTAGGCAACAACCCAGGTGGAGCCCATGATGAAGATCATGCTGAGAGTATTCAGTTTACCCAGCGACACTTTGGTTTTGTCACCTTTATAACCGAACTTCAGAATCAGGCCATTCAAGCCTTCCAGCGTCCCCAGATAGTGACCGAAGAAAGATTTGAAGATAGCCACGAGTGCGATGATGGAAGCCGCATATTCCAGTGTAATCGCGAACGTTGTTTTGGTACCGGTCATGGACGCAAAGTGGTTAGCCAGATAAGAAAGCACTGGAATATTCTGCGCTTTGGCTTCCGCCATGTTGGCCGGAGACAGCGTAAACAGGCAGCTAAAGGCAAAGAACATCACCACTGCAACCATCAGCATGCTGGCACGAGAAATGATTTGGGAACATTTACGTTCGGTGAAGTCGCGACCGAAGTCTTTCTCATACTCTTCACGTTTAGAAACCACGAAGGAAGAGACGATTGGCGAGAAGTTAAAGGAGAAAACCATGATGGAAATCCCCAGCCAGACAGTGATCAGGATACCGTCATGACCGGTTAACGACAGCGAACCGAGGTCAACCTGGTCGATAACTGCAGAGTTCCAGTAAGGGATCAGCGACAGAGAAATCAGCACCAGGCTGGCGATAAACGGCCATACCAGGTAGCTCATCACTTTAACCATCAGATCCTTACCAAACCAGATGACGAAAGCCATCAGCAGCAACAGGAACAGCGCCACAAAGCCGCGATTCAGCGGTGCAAAGCCGAGCTGGTTTTCCCAGAACGTCATAAAGGTATTGGTAATAGTAACGCCATAAATCCACAGCAGTGGGCAAATCGCGAAGAAGTACAGGAACGTGATAACCACGCCGCCAGTTTTACCAAAATGCTCTTCCACCGTTTCCGTAATGTTGCCGGAAGGGTTAGAGCCAGAAAGACACAGACGCGCCAGCGCCCGGTGGCAATAAAATGCGATGGGGTATGCCAATACCAACATCAGAAGAATCGGGATCAGTCCGCCAAAACCTGCGCGGATAGGGAAGAACAGCACCCCGGCGCCGATTGCCGTACCAAACAAGCCTAACGTCCATGTGGTATCTGATTTACGCCAGGACGATTGTTTTGTCTGGCTGGATACAATGCTATCTGAAGTACTCATATCCTATCCTCAACGAATTAATTAAGCGTCAACGAAACCGGTGATTTGAGAGACGCGAGAAAGATCGATATTGCCGCCGGAAATAATACTGACGGTTTTTCTGTTTTGAATATATTGGTCTAATTTACCGCTTAATAATGCAGCACATGCCAGAGCGCCTGCGCCTTCGGTGACGACTTTATTGCGCTGAATTAAGGCAATCATACTGTTTCTGATTTCATCTTCGCTGACCAGCACGATGTCATCGACTAATTCACGAACGATTTCGTAAGTTAAATTACCCGGGCGGGAGACATCACAACCATCCGCCAGGGTGCCGGTAGTTCGGTGCGTGGTTATTTCTCCGGAGTGGAAAGAAGCCGCCATGCCGTGAACGTTTTCAGACTGTACGCCAATAACACGAATGGTCGGGTTAATAGATTTAATTGCCACCGCAATACCAGCAATTAAACCGCCACCGCCAATTGGCACAATCACATTATCGACATCATAGAGATCTTCCATAATTTCCAGACCAATCGTTCCCTGGCCAGCAATCACTTTCGGATCATCGTAAGGTGGGATAAAAATACGGCCTTCCATTTCGACAATTTCGCTCACTTTAGCAATAGTGTCGTTGAAGTTATCACCATGCAAAACGACTTCTGCGGAGTAGTCGCACGTTGCCGCGACTTTGGATTTCGGCGCACCTTTTGGCATCACCACTTTACCGTCAATACCCAGCATCGCACAGGAGAGCGAAACCCCTTGCGCATGGTTGCCCGCAGAGCAGGCCACTACACCTTTACGTTTTTCCGCATCAGTCAGTGAACTTAATTTATTAAATGCGCCACGAATTTTAAATGAACCGGTACGCTGCATGTTTTCGAATTTGAGGAATATTTCACCTTTGCAACGTTCACTAAAATAGTTGGAGCGAGGCATACCTGTTTTATAAATTCGCCCAGCCAGTCGTTGTTTTGCTTCAATGATGTCATCAATAGCAACCGGGAGATCGTATGTAATATGCATTATAAAACCTCTTAGCCTGAATTAAATATGTAGGTAACCGTAACCGACACCTGCAAAACAGACAGGTGGATTATTTATGTTTAAATTAAAACAAATAACTAATCAACTTCAATTAATTGCCTTCGTCTACACCCATTATAAGATGAATACTCTTTGGCTAATTCCACCAAAACCGATGCTGCTTTTTTAATACGATAATTTTTCGACCATACCGCGGCATATTGTGCCACAGGTAATGTTTCTTCAACCGGAATAGTAATAAATTGATTAGAACCAAAAGGTGATGTCATATCACAAGGAATTACAGTTAAGAAATCAGCATTGAGAACAAGATTATAAATTGTCACGACTGAGTCGGTTTTAACGATGTTTTCAATACTGATGCCATTTCTTTGTAACGTAGTAAGTAGTTCGCTGTAGTACCCCATATTGGTTTGTGGCAACACCCACTGTTCGTTCTTCAACGACTCCAGCGTGGTGGTGCCGGTGCATGTTCGGGACTTACTGGCTACCAGCACAAACTCGGACTCGAACAGCGGCTCAACATGTAAATCCTGAAGCTTCATTTCTGCGCTTAACGTACCAATCGCAAAATCCAGTCGACCGTCGCGTATTGCCGGTAAGAACGAAGACAGTTGCGCTTCATACATAGAAACCTGCGCTTTCGGGAACACCTCTTTGAACTTGTTGATCATCCCTGACATAAAAGTAAAACCAATCAATGAAGGAAAACCAAATGAGACTTCCACCACCGCCTCAGAAGACATACCGCTTATCTCATTAACCATATTTTTCATTTCACGGGTAATGGATTCGGAACGGGAGAGTAACAATTGACCAGCAGGTGTTAATGTTACACCGGTATTTTTCCGCACCACTAACTCCACACCAAAATAATCTTCAATATCGTTAATGATTTTACTGACGGCCGGTTGAGTTAACCCTAACTCTTTTGCAGCCGAGCCGATAGAACCACTTCTAATAACTTCCTGAAAGACTACCAGGTGCTGCGTTTTCGGAAGAAGAATAGTGCTCATAACGACCTACGTTAATTACCTCATTGACGGCATGAAGTGTATCAAAATGAAATGAACAGGATATGTGCGACCACTCACAAATTAACTTTCAATACTTTCCAGGGTATCGTTATTACAATTAAATATCTTTATATATCAATGAGTTAAAGTATAAAAATCAGCATAAACCTTGATTTTTGTCAAAAAAAATGACGGGGATAACCATATTTTATGGCGATAACATCATTCGTTATGTGGTTAATACAAAAAAGGGGCTGAGACCATATTTCAAGCAATTACCGGATAATTACCAGGCAAAATTTGAGTTAAATTTAATGAGCAAGTTCTCAAATTTTATTATAAATAAATCATTTTCAGTGATAAATAATGCGGCACGTCACATTTTTTCACGCTATTTGTTGGAGAACAAACATTTATTTTATCAATATTTTAAAATTTCGAATACAGGTATCGATCATCTCGAACAATTGATTAACGTCAACTTTTTCTCTTCTGACAGGACGTCATTTTGTGAATGCAATCGTTTTCCATAAATTCCTCTCCCCTCATAGGCGACGAATAGCATTTTGTGTTGAGGATCACAAAACGAATAATTGCTGGTCGCCGCGATAAGGTCAGACGAAGACAACAAGGGGGATTCTCACTGTGCTTTACATCAGCGTAGGCCATAGAATGTTGCTTCGTTGACTGTAATGCCGGGTAAATGAGCATTTTTTGATAGTGCGAAAGAACCCTGCGAGGAAAATAAGCATCTATTATTGTTTGTCATGATGACAAGGCAGGCATCAATGAAAGGCTTCCCAATTGCACATATTTTTCACCCTTCAATCCCGCCAATGCACGCAGTGGTTAACAATCACAACAGAAATATTGATTATTGGACGGTAAAAATTTAGGTTATAACGCCCAAATGATTCAACGATCGGACAATACCTGCGAACTTACAATTAATGAGAGAAATATATGTATAATTACGACCTTTTAAATGCAATATAGACTTAATAACTTCTTACAAAGTCTATTATTAATACCGTAGATATTCATCTTACCCTGGGCACCAAAAGCAAAAACCCGCCGAAGCGGGTTTTTACGTAAATCAGGTGAAACTGACCGATAAGCCGGGTTCTGTCGTGGACAGTCATTCATCTAGGCCAGCAATCGCTCACTGGCTCAAGCAGCCTACCCGGGTTCAGTACGGGCCGTACCTTATGAACCCCTATTTGGCCTTGCTCCGGGTGGAGTTTACCGTGCCACGGACTGTTACCAGCCGCGCGGTGCGCTCTTACCGCACCCTTTCACCCTTACCTGATCCCGCTTACGCGGGCCATCGGCGGTTTGCTCTCTGTTGCACTGGTCGTGGGTTTCCCCCCCAGGCGTTACCTGGCACCCTGCCCTATGGAGCCCGGACTTTCCTCCCCTCCGCCCGTCTCCCCCGAAGAGGACGACGACGAAGCGGCGACTGTCTGGTCAGCTTCGGCGCGCAGTATAGAGGGTTTGCGCGCCCTTGTCACCCCGCGTTGCGCATTCCAATCGCCAGTGTCGCGGCGATATTACGTGAAGCACGGCAGATATTGTCATAAGCCCCGCGGAATGCTTCGTCCAACGTACCAATGCTGGTCAATACGCTGAAGACCGCATCAATGCCATGCTGATGTACAACGCCAACATCATTGGTCAGGCTACCCGCAATGCCAATCACCGGTTTATGGTACTTTTTCGCCACGTTTGCGACGCCAATCGGAACCTTGCCGTGAATACTCTGGCTGTCAATACGCCCTTCACCGGTGATCACCAGCGTACAATCGTGAATATGTTCCTCCAGATTCAGCGCCGTAGTGACTATTTCAATACCACTTTTCAGTTCTGCACCAAGAAACGCCATCAGCGCCGCGCCCATACCGCCCGCAGCTCCTGCGCCGGGGACATCTTTCACATCAACATGCAGCGCTTTTTTAATGACATCGGCATAGTGAGAGAGGTTATTGTCCAGCTCAACAATCATCGCTTCACTGGCTCCCTTTTGTGGGCCAAAGATGCGCGATGCGCCGTTATCGCCCACCAGCGGATTGGTGACATCACAAGCGACGCGAATGACGCAATCTTTTAAGCGCGGATCGAGGCCGGAAATATCAATATCATTCAGAGTATTAAGACTACCGCCGCCAAAACCAATTTCATTGCCGTTGGCGTCGCATAATTTCGCCCCCAGTGCCTGTACCATGCCTGCGCCGCCATCATTTGTAGCGCTGCCGCCAATGCCGATAATAATGTTTGTTGCACCGCTCTCCAGCGCCTGCAGGATTAACTCGCCTGTGCCGCGTGAAGTGGTCACGAGTGGATCGCGTTTTTCCGCAGGTACCAGCTCCAGCCCACTGGCCGCCGCCATTTCAATAAACGCGGTTTTGCCATCGCCGGAGATCCCCCAACTGGCATCCACTTTCTCGCCCAGCGGCCCTGTAACCCAGGCGTGACGTTCAGAACCCTGGGTAGCTGCAATCATCGCTTCCACCGTTCCTTCGCCACCATCGGCAACCGGAACAGAAACGTACTGTGCATCAGGAAAAATTTCCCGAAATCCTTTTTCTATCGCCTGCGCAACCTCGCTGGCAGATAAACTTTCTTTATAAGAGTCTGGGGCGATTACGATTTTCATACCTATGCCTGTTACCACATGACGCCGGAGGGCGTTTCTCTTATTCGGCCTGGATTCCAGGCCCGGATTGCAATACGCCATCCGGGCACGACGTCATTAACGAGTAACTTCGACTTTCGCCAGTTTTTCGTAGTAGCACGCCAGAGCGCTATGATCCGCCGTTCCTAAACCATCTGCTCGCAGTGCCTGCATCATCTCCATAACCGCAGCTGTGAGCGGCAGTTGCGCGCCGACGCCGTGGGAAGTATCCAGTGCATTCGCCAGATCCTTAATATGCAGATCAATACGGAAGCCTGGCTTGAAGTTGCGGTCCATCACCATCGGCGCTTTGGCATCCAGCACGGTACTGCCCGCCAGCCCACCGCGAATTGCCTGATACACCAGATCCGGGTTAACGCCCGCTTTGGTTGCCAGCGTTAACGCTTCTGACATCGCGGCAATATTCAGCGCTACAATGACCTGATTCGCCAGTTTGGTAACGTTACCTGCACCAATTTCCCCGGTATGCACCACGGAACCCGCCATCGCTTTCATCAAATCATAGTATTTGTCGAAAATAGCCTTGTCGCCGCCCACCATCACTGACAGCGTACCGTCGATAGCTTTCGGTTCACCGCCGCTCACCGGAGCATCCAGCATATCAATGCCTTTCGCTTTCAGCGCTTCGCTGATTTCACGGCTTGCCAGCGGTGCGATAGAACTCATATCGATCAATACCGTACCAGGCTTCGCGCCTTCAATAATGCCATTCTCACCCAGCGCCACCTCTTTCACATGAGGGGAGTTTGGCAGCATGGTTATGATGACGTCGCACTGTTCAGCGATCGCTTTAGCCGTAGAGGCTGTTTCTGCACCTGCAGCAATCACGTCAGCAATAGCTTCTGGGTTACGGTCAGCAACCACCAGCGAGTAACCTGCTTTCAGAAGGTTTTTACTCATTGGTTTACCCATAATCCCCAGGCCAATAAAACCAACTTTCATAGTCATATCAATCATCTCTCTTGTTGCGGTGGTGGTTATTTTTTAAAGGTATCAGCCAGTTTCTGAGTGGCAGAGCGGAAGACGCCGAGATCGCTGCCGACAGCCACAAACGTCGCGCCCCATTCCAGATAACGACGCGCATCGGCTTCGACCGGCGCGAGGATGCCGCTGGGTTTGCCGTGCGCGCTGGCACGGTTAAAAATGTGCTGAATTGCTTTTTGTACATCCGGGTGCGAGGCATTGCCGAGATGGCCTAATGCCGCAGCCAGATCGCTGGGGCCGACGAAGATGCCGTCTACACCTTCGGTAGCGGCAATAGCATCGACGTTATCTACGCCCTGCTGACTTTCTATCTGGACCAGAATAGTGATGTTCTTGTTCGACTGAGCGAAATAATCCGCCACGGTGCCAAACATATTGGCGCGGTGAGAAACGGAGACGCCGCGAATGCCTTCCGGTGGGTAACGAGTTGATGCCACCGCCTGCTCTGCTTCCTCTTTTGTTTCTACAAAAGGAATCAGGAAGTTATAGAAACCGATATCCAGAAGACGCTTAATAATTACCGGCTCGTTGGTCGGCACTCGCACTACTGGCGCGCTGGCGCTGCCTTTCAGGGCCATTAACTGCGGAATAAACGTGGAGATATCGTTTGGCGCATGTTCACCATCCAGCACCAGCCAGTCAAACCCAGCCAAACCAAGAACTTCAGTGCTAATCGGGTTAGAGAGAGCTGACCAGCAACCAATTTGTACCTGTTTCGCAGCCAGTGCGGCTTTGAATTTATTCGGGAAAACATCGTTATTCATCGCTTATACCTTTGCTTATTTCTGCAATTCCATACGTTTAATGTCGCCGACTACGAAGAGGTAGCAGACCATCGCCATCAGCGCTGAACATCCCACAAAAACCAGTGCTGCATTGAAGGAGTGCAGTTCACTTACCAGGTAGCCAATCACCAGTGGAGTGACAATGGAGGCAACATTGCCAAAGACGTTAAAGACGCCGCCGCAGAGGCCAACAATCTCTTTCGGCGCGGTGTCAGAAATCACTGGCCAGCCCAGCGCACCAAATCCTTTACCAAAGAAAGCCAGCGCCATCAGCATGACCACCAGCGTGGTGTTGTTGGTGTAGTTACATAAGATGATGGTGGAAGCCAGCAACATTCCCAGCACAATTGGTAGCTTACGAGCCAGGGTCAGGGACAAACCGCGTTTGATCAGATAATCCGAGAAGACACCTCCCAGCACGCCGCCCGCAAAGCCACACAGTGCCGGAATCGAGGCGACCAGACCCACTTTCAGAATCGACATGCCTTTTTCCTGCACCAGATAAATTGGGAACCAGGTGAGGAAGAACCAGGTGATGGTGTTGATAAAATATTGTCCGAAAAATACGCCCAGCATCATGCGGTTAGAGAGCAATTGCTTGATGTAATGCAGTTTGGGTCCACTTGCTGCCGCACTGCCCGGCTTTTTGTGGTCCATATCGACCACCGCGCCATTTTCCGAGATAAACTTCAGCTCTTCCGCAGACATACGTGGGTGATCTGTCGGATTATGAATCAACTTGATCCACAGCGCCGTCAGCACAAAACCAATCACCCCCATAACGGTAAAGACGTGCTCCCAGCCCCAGGCGAAAGTCAGCCAGCCAAGCAGCGGCGAAAAGAGCGCCAACGAGAAATATTGCGCCGAGTTAAAGATGGCGGAGGCAGTACCACGTTCTTTCGTCGGGAACCAGGCGGCGACAATACGGGCGTTCGCCGGGAATGATGGCGCTTCCGAGAACCCCAGCATAAAGCGCATAAAGAACATGGAGATCCCAGCCCAGGCCAGCGGAAACATATCGACAAAGCCTTGCAGGAAGGTGAACAGCGACCAGAAAAAGAGGCTGTAAGTGTAAACTTTCTTCGAGCCAAACTTATCAAGCAGCCAGCCGCCGGGAATTTGCATCAGCAAGTAGGCCCAGCCAAAAGCAGAGAAGATGTAACCCATCGAAACCGCACTTAACTGCAACTCTTTTGCCACTTCGGTACCAGCAATAGACAGCGTTGCACGATCGGCGTAGTTAACGGCGGTAACAATAAAAATAATCAGTAATATTAAATAGCGGGTATGCACGCCTTTCTTTTTTTCGTCAACGGTGTCCAGCATCATTTTATTTACCTCGGGTACTTATGCTGATTTTTATTATTATGGGGAAGGTGTTATTTATGAGTTTCATTTATGCCGTTACGACAATGAACTCGGGAATTAGTATAAGCAGCGCGAGAATAATAATCATTGTGCAAATGCTAATTTAATTAATACTATTTAAATATTATTTTGAGCATATGCACATAAGGTTGCGCGCTAAAGCACAGATTTGCGCTTTACCTTGCCGGGAGGTACTGCAATCCCTGAAATGATTGACATTGATCACATTTCTGCATTTAAACTCCTGACATTCTTATTTCACCCAATGAAGTTATTTATTTTTAAATGAGACCAGGTCCTCATTTTAATAGTCCCTGGCTGGAGAATATTGCACAATGGCCAACATCAAAATCAGACAAGAAACGCCAACTGCGTTTTATATAAAAGTTCACGACACAGATAATGTGGCAATTATTGTTAATGATAATGGCCTGAAAGCAGGAACGCGTTTTCCGGATGGGCTGGAATTAATTGAACATATTCCCCAGGGGCATAAAGTCGCATTGCTGGACATTCCGGCTAATGGTGAAATTATTCGTTATGGCGAGGTGATTGGTTACGCCGTGCGCGCAATCCCACGCGGAAGCTGGATCGACGAATCAATGGTTGTACTACCGGAAGCGCCGCCGTTACATACGCTGCCACTGGCAACCAAAGTCCAGGAACCCTTACCGCCGCTGGAAGGATACACCTTTGAGGGCTATCGCAATGCCGATGGCAGCGTGGGCACCAAAAACCTGCTCGGCATCACCACCAGCGTCCACTGTGTGGCAGGCGTGGTGGACTACGTAGTAAAAATCATTGAACGCGATCTGCTACCGAAATACCCGAACGTCGATGGCGTGGTGGGGCTGAATCATTTGTACGGTTGTGGCGTGGCGATTAACGCACCCGCGGCAGTTGTACCTATTCGTACCATTCACAATATTTCGCTGAACCCTAACTTTGGCGGCGAAGTAATGGTGATTGGTCTGGGTTGTGAAAAGTTGCAGCCTGAACGCCTACTGACTGGAACGGATGATGTGCAAGCTATTCCAGTAGAAAGCGCCAGCATTGTCAGTTTGCAGGATGAAAAGCATGTCGGTTTTCAGTCCATGGTCGAGGATATTTTGCAGGTCGCCGAATGCCATCTACAAAAACTGAATCAACGTCAGCGAGAAACCTGTCCGGCTTCAGAACTGGTTGTCGGCATGCAGTGCGGTGGCAGCGATGCGTTTTCTGGCGTAACGGCAAACCCGGCGGTTGGGTATGCGTCTGATCTATTGGTGCGCTGCGGCGCAACGGTGATGTTTTCAGAAGTCACAGAAGTGCGTGACGCGATACATCTGCTGACACCACGCGCAGTGAACGAAGAGGTCGGCAAACGGCTGCTGGAGGAGATGGAGTGGTACGATAACTATCTCAATATGGGAAAAACCGATCGCAGCGCCAACCCTTCGCCGGGGAACAAGAAAGGCGGTCTGGCAAATGTGGTGGAGAAGGCACTCGGCTCCATTGCTAAATCGGGTAAAAGTGCAATTGTTGAAGTGCTGTCGCCCGGCCAACGCCCGACTAAACGCGGATTAATTTACGCCGCGACGCCAGCCAGCGATTTTGTCTGTGGCACGCAACAGGTGGCTTCGGGTATCACCGTGCAAGTGTTTACGACCGGTCGTGGTACGCCGTACGGCCTGATGGCGGTACCCGTCATTAAAATGGCGACCCGCACCGAGCTGGCGAACCGCTGGTTTGATTTAATGGATATTAACGCGGGCACTATCGCTACCGGCGAAGAAACCATTGAAGAAGTGGGCTGGAAGTTGTTTCACTTTATTCTCGACGTCGCCAGCGGGAAGAAGAAAACTTTCTCGGATCAATGGGGACTGCATAACCAGCTGGCGGTGTTTAACCCGGCACCGGTGACCTGATTTCTTTTGGAACGTCCCTCGCAAAACATGGCCTTAGTGCCATGTTTTTATTGTTTAAAGTCCACACATCCATTAATAATGCATTTGCATTACCTTAGTTCAAGCTTATAATTTGAGCAGAAAACAGGCTGTAAAAGGACAGTAAATAATGCCCGCTAATGCTCGCTCTAACGCTGTACTGACCACTGAATCAAAGGTCACTATACGCGGACAAACAACTATCCCCGCGCCAGTGCGTGAGGCCTTAAAACTGAAGCCTGGCCTGGACAGCATTCATTACGAAATTCTGCCTGGTGGGCAAGTATTTATGTGCCGACTGGGAGATGAACAGGAGGATCATACTATGAATGCATTTTTGCGTTTTCTGGATGCAGATATCCAGAACAACCCGCAAAAAACTCGTCCATTCGACATTCAACAAGGAAAGAAACTTGTCGCTGGCATGGACGTCAACATTGACGATGAGATTGGCGACGACGAATAATGGATTTTCCACAAAGGGTTAATGGTTGGGCGCTATATGCTCATCCCTGTTTTCAGGAAACCTACGATGCTTTAGTTGCCGAAGTCGAGGCATTAAAGGGAAAAGATCCTGAAAATTATCAGAGAAAAGCTGCCACAAAGTTATTGGCGGTGGTCCATAAAGTGATTGAGGAGCATATCACGGTCAATCCATCATCACCGGCATTCCGTCATGGCAAGTCGTTAGGCTCTGGGAAAAATAAAGACTGGTCACGGGTAAAATTTGGCGCTGGTCGCTATCGTCTCTTCTTTCGTTACAGTGAAAAAGAGAAAGTCATCATTCTGGGATGGATGAACGATGAAAACACGCTGCGCACCTACGGTAAAAAAACAGATGCCTATACCGTATTCAGTAAAATGTTAAAAAGAGGACATCCTCCTGCCGACTGGGAAAGCCTCACCCAAGAGACAGAAGAAAACCATTGATGGTGTTCACAATGCCCGCCGAACGCATTGGTGTTGACCAGCGGGCATCCTTTCTCATTCCCCGACCAGAATCACTTCAACCCCAGCCTTTCTCAGTCCTTCCAGACTATCCGCAGGAATGCCTTCATCAACAATGATCATGTCGATACGTTGAGTATCAATGATCTTATGTAAACTAGAACGATTGAACTTACTGGAATCGGTGACCACGATGATCCGTTCCGCAACTTCGCACATCCGACGGTTTAAACGGGCTTCATCTTCATTATGCGTGCTGACGCCACGCTCCAGATCAATAGCATCTACACCAAGAAACAGCATATCGAAGTGGTAATTTTGCAGCGATTGCTCAGCCTGATCGCCATAAAAAGATTGTGACTGACGGCGCAAATGCCCGCCGGTCATCAGCAGCTCAACACCTTCCGCTTCCAGCAACGCATTAGCCACGTTCATACCGTTGGTCATCGCAATTACGTCGGTGTGCTTGCGCATCAGACGAGCAATCTCAAAAGTGGTAGTCCCGGAATCGAGGATTACCCGATGACCTGGCTGAATCAACTCAACGGCAGCTTTCGCAACGCTGCGTTTCATTGCGGTGTTCAGCGCGCTTTTATCTTCCACTGATGGCTCGACTGACGGCGTCGTGCTATCGCAGATCAACGCGCCGCCATAGGCACGCACAGCGATCCCCTGCTTTTCCAGAAACGCCAGATCGTTGCGGATCGTCACAGTAGATACACCATACAACGCCGATAGATCATTAACTTGCACACTTCCTTGCTGGCGCAGGCGTTGAATGATCTGCTCTCGTCGCTCACTGGTGCCTGTCACTCGCTTCTCGCCTGAAGCGTCGGTATTACTCATAGTAAGTCCTTTCGTAAAACTTTCGTTTCATTTCGTTTTGCCTATTAACGCCTTTCTATTAAGCAAATGCAAGCCCACCTTACCCATTGGCGCAAGCTACTCTCGTTTCAGTGGCTTTCATTATGTTTCTTTTGTGAATCAGATCAGAAAACTATTATCTTTCGTTTTATTTTTATCTCACCATGACGCAGTATCAACTGAAACAAAACGAAAGATTAATATCGCAGTAATCTGAACTGGAGAGGAAAGTGAAACATCTGACAGAAATGGTGAGACAGCACAAAGCGGGCAAAACAAATGGGATTTATGCCGTTTGTTCCGCACATCCGCTGGTGCTGGAAGCTGCAATCCGCTACGCCAGTGCAAACCAAACGCCGTTACTGATTGAAGCAACCTCCAATCAGGTGGACCAGTTCGGCGGTTATACCGGAATGACACCCGCCGATTTTCGCGGCTTTGTTTGTCAGCTAGCCGACTCGTTGAATTTCCCGCAGGATGCGCTGATTCTGGGTGGCGACCATCTGGGGCCAAACCGCTGGCAAAACCTGCCTGCCGCTCAGGCAATGGCCAATGCCGATGATTTGATTAAAAGCTACGTGGCGGCAGGATTCAAAAAAATTCACCTTGATTGCAGCATGTCCTGTCAGGACGATCCGATTCCCTTAACTGATGATATCGTGGCTGAACGCGCCGCCCGTCTGGCGAAAGTGGCGGAAGAAACCTGCCGTGAACATTTTGGCGAGGCCGATCTGGTGTATGTCATTGGCACCGAAGTTCCGGTGCCTGGCGGCGCGCATGAAACCTTAAGCGAGCTGGCGGTCACCACACCGGATGCCGCCCGCGCCACACTGGAAGCCCATCGCCACGCCTTTGAAAAGCAGGGCCTGAATGCCATCTGGCCACGCATTATTGCCCTGGTGGTTCAACCCGGCGTCGAATTCGATCACACCAACGTTATTGATTATCAGCCCGCCAAAGCGACCGCCTTAAGCCAGATGGTCGAAAACTACGAAACGCTGATTTTCGAAGCGCACTCTACCGATTACCAAACACCGCAATCGCTGCGCCAGCTGGTGATTGACCACTTTGCCATTCTGAAAGTTGGCCCGGCGCTGACCTTTGCCCTGCGTGAAGCTCTGTTCTCTCTGGCGGCGATTGAAGAAGAACTGGTACCAGCAAAAGCCTGTTCTGGTCTGCGTCAGGTGCTGGAAAACGTGATGCTCGACCGCCCGGAATACTGGCAAAGCCACTACCACGGTGACGGCAACGCGCGTCGTCTGGCGCGTGGTTACAGCTACTCGGACCGCGTGCGCTATTACTGGCCAGACAGCCAGATTGATGACGCTTTCGCTCATCTGGTTCGTAATCTGGCGGATTCACCAATTCCGCTGCCGCTGATCAGCCAGTATCTGCCGCTGCAGTACGTGAAAGTTCGCTCCGGCGAGCTGCAGCCAACGCTACGGGAACTCATTATCAACCATATTCAGGACATCCTGGCGCAGTACCACACAGCCTGTGAAGGCCAATAAGCAAAACAAAGAGGAACACGCTATGCCAAATATTGTTTTAAGCCGGATTGATGAACGCTTGATTCACGGTCAGGTTGGCGTTCAGTGGGTCGGATTTGCGGGGGCAAATCTGGTGCTGGTAGCCAACGATGAGGTTGCCGAAGATCCGGTACAACAAAACCTGATGGAAATGGTACTGGCAGAAGGGATCGCCGTACGTTTCTAGACGCTGCAAAAAGTTATCGACAACATTCATCGCGCCGCCGATCGACAGAAAATCCTGCTGGTTTGTAAAACACCTGCCGATTTCCTGACGCTGGTGAAAGGTGGCGTTCCGGTGAATCGCATTAACGTTGGCAATATGCACTACGCCAATGGCAAGCAACAAATCGCCAAAACGGTTTCTGTAGATGCGGGCGATATCGCAGCATTTAACGACCTGAAAGCCGCTGGGGTGGAATGCTTCGTTCAGGGCGTCCCGACAGAGCCTGCTGTGGACCTCTTTAAATTACTTTGAGGGATTCATCATGGAAATCAGTCTGTTGCAGGCATTCGCGTTGGGCATTATCGCCTTTATCGCTGGCCTGGATATGTTTAACGGCCTAACCCATATGCACCGCCCGGTGGTCCTCGGCCCGTTGGTCGGGCTGGTACTTGGCGATCTGCATACCGGTATTTTAACCGGCGGTACGCTGGAACTGGTGTGGATGGGGCTGGCCCCGCTGGCGGGCGCACAGCCGCCTAACGTGATTATCGGTACTATCGTCGGCACGGCGTTTGCCATTACTACTGGCGTGAAACCCGATGTCGCGGTCGGTGTCGCCGTACCTTTCGCTGTCGCAGTACAGATGGGGATTACCTTCCTGTTCTCGGTGATGTCTGGCGTGATGTCCCGCTGCGACCGGATGGCGGAGAACGCCGATACTCGCGGCATTGAACGCGTGAACTATCTGGCACTGCTGGCACTCGGCACTTTCTATTTTCTCTGCGCTTTCCTGCCTATCTACTTCGGCGCAGAACATGCCAAAACCATCATTGATGTCCTGCCGCAACGATTAATCGACGGCCTCGGCGTCGCGGGCGGCATCATGCCAGCAATCGGTTTTGCCGTGCTGCTGAAAATCATGATGAAAAACGTCTACATCCCCTACTTCATCCTGGGCTTTGTTGCCGCAGCCTGGCTCAAGTTACCGGTGCTGGCTATTGCTGCCGCCGCGCTGGCGATGGCGCTGATCGACCTGCTGCGTAAATCTCCTGAACCGACTCAACCTGCGGCACAGAAAGAGGAATTTGAAGATGGCATCTAATCAAACCACCCTGCCGAACGTCAGTGAAAACGAAGAAACACTGCTGACAGGCGTCAATGAAAACGTGTATGAAGATCAGAGCATTGGCGCAGAGCTGACGAAAAAAGATATCAACCGCGTCGCCTGGCGTTCCATGCTGTTACAAGCGTCTTTTAACTACGAACGTATGCAGGCTTCTGGCTGGTTGTACGGTCTGCTGCCTGCTCTGAAAAAGATCCACACTAATAAACGCGACCTGGCGCGCGCCATGAAGGGGCATATGGGTTTCTTCAATACCCATCCGTTTCTGGTGACGTTTGTTATCGGCATTATCCTTGCGATGGAGCGTTCTAAGCAGGACGTTAACAGTATTCAGAGCACCAAAATTGCCGTCGGTGCGCCGCTCGGCGGGATTGGCGATGCGATGTTCTGGCTAACGCTACTGCCGATTTGTGGCGGGATAGGCGCAAGCCTCGCGCTACAAGGCTCTATTCTTGGCGCAGTCGTCTTTATTGTGCTGTTCAACGTGGTACACCTGGGGCTGCGTTTTGGTCTGGCGCATTATGCTTACCGCATGGGCGTGGCGGCGATTCCACTCATTAAAGCGAATACCAAAAAAGTCGGCCATGCTGCGTCAATCGTTGGGATGACGGTAATCGGCGCGCTGGTGGCAACCTATGTTCGTTTAAGCACCACGCTGGAAATCACCGCTGGCGACGCAGTGGTTAAGTTACAGGCTGATGTTATCGACAAACTGATGCCAGCCTTCTTACCGCTGGTCTACACCCTGACCATGTTCTGGCTGGTACGCCGCGGCTGGAGTCCGCTGCGCCTGATTGCAGTGACCGTGGTTCTCGGCATCGTCGGTAAATTCTGCCATTTCCTTTAAATACAATGAGGTATTAGATGTTAAGTATTATTTTGACAGGGCATGGCGGGTTTGCCAGTGGCATGGAAAAAGCAATGAAGCAAATCCTCGGCGAGCAATCGCAGTTTATTGCCATCGATTTTCCGGAAACCTCAAGCACCGCGCTGCTTACATCGCAGCTTGAAGAGGCCATCGCCCAACTGGATTGTGAAGACGGCATTGTTTTTCTGACGGATTTGCTGGGCGGCACGCCGTTTCGCGTAGCTTCAACGCTGGCGATGCAAAAACTGGGCTGTGAAGTGATTACCGGCACCAATTTGCAACTGCTACTGGAGATGGTGCTGGAGCGCGAAGGGTTAAGCGGTGAAGAGTTTCGTGTGCAGGCGCTGGAGTGTGGACATCGTGGGCTGACCAGTCTGGTGGACGAGTTAGGCCGCTGCCATGAGGAATGTCCGGTCGAGGAAGGAATATGACACCCGTTTTGCGCGCCAGAAGGCTGCTGACTGAAGAGGGATGGCTCGATGACCATCAGTTGCGTATTGCTGACGGTGTAATCGCAGAAATCGAACCGATTCCAGTGGGCGTGACTGAACGCGATGCGGAACTGCTCTGCCCCGCTTACATCGACACCCATGTACACGGTGGTGCGGGCGTTGATGTAATGGATGACGCGCTGGATGTGCTCGACAAGCTGGCAATGCACAAAGCACGCGAAGGTGTCGGCAGTTGGTTACCGACCACCGTAACCGCGCCGCTTAATACCATTCATGCGGCGCTGGAACGTATTGCTCAACGTTGCCAACGCGGCGGACCTGGTGCACAAATACTGGGGAGTTATCTCGAAGGACCGTACTTCACGCCGCAGAATAAAGGCGCGCATCCGCCGGAGCTGTTTCGCGAGCTGGAAATTGCCGAGCTGGATCAATTGATTGCCGTTTCTCAGCACACCTTGCGCGTGGTGGCGCTGGCACCGGAAAAAGAAGGGGCATTGCAGGCCATCCGCCATCTTAAACAGCAAAACGTAAGGGTGATGCTGGGGCATAGCGCGGCGACCTGGCAACAAACCCGCGCCGCGTTTGATGCTGGTGCCGACGGCCTGGTGCATTGCTATAACGGGATGACAGGTTTACATCACCGCGAACCGGGAATGGTTGGCGCGGGATTAACGGACAAGCGCGCCTGGCTGGAACTGATAGCCGATGGTCATCATGTGCATCCGGCGGCGATGTCGCTGTGTTGTTGCTGTGCGAAAGAGAGAATCGTGCTGATCACCGACGCGATGCAGGCAGCCGGGATGCCGGATGGTCGCTATACGTTATGTGGCGAAGAAGTGCAGATGCACGGTGGCGTTGTCCGTACCGCGTCCGGTGGGCTGGCGGGCAGTACGCTGTCTGTTGATGCGGCAGTGCGCAACATGGTTGAGTTGGCGGGTGTAACGCCTGCGGAAGCCATCCATATGGCATCGCTGCATCCGGCGCGTATGCTGGGTGTTGATGATGTTCTGGGATCGCTTAAACCGGGCAAACGCGCCAGCGTCGTTGCGCTGGATAGCGGGCTGCATGTGCAACAAATCAGGATTCAGGGTCAATTAGCTTCGTTTTGATGGTTTGCTCCTTTATTGGGCCTTCACTTCCCCCGTAAGGCCTTTCTTTTTCTTTCGTTTTGATCTGTGCAGCGGTGTCGGATGCGACGCTAATGCGCCTTATCCGACCTACGGTTGGTGACCGTAAGGCCGGATAAAGTATTTACGCCGCATCCAGCAATCCCTTTTACTTCCCTTGTCTTTTCTTTCAACGATCACAGATTTCGTTTTATTTCCTTTTTCTCCATTGAACTTTCAGTTTCTTTTCTATAGATTTTAACCAACGAAAGAAATCACCAAGTGAAATGAAACGAAAGGCAAACGAAAGCGACAACGCCGACGTCAAGTTCATCAGACTAAGGATTGAGTTATGCCAGAAAATTACACCCCTGCTGCTGCCGCAACCGGTACATGGACTGAAGAAGAGATCCGCCATCAGCCTCGCGCATGGATCCGTTCACTCACCAACATCGACGCGCTACGTTCCGCGCTCAATAACTTCCTTGAACCGTTACTGCGCAAAGAGAATCTGCAAATCATCCTGACCGGAGCCGGAACCTCGGCATTTATCGGTGACATCATCACGCCGTGGCTCGCCAGTCATACCGGTAAAAACTTCAGCGCCGTACCGACCACCGATCTGGTCACTAATCCGATGGACTACCTGAATCCAGCTCATCCGCTGCTGTTGATCTCCTTCGGTCGATCCGGCAACAGCCCGGAAAGCGTCGCCGCCGTGGAACTGGCAAATCAATTTGTACCCGAGTGCTATCACCTGCCGATCACCTGCAACGAAGCGGGCGCTCTTTACCAAAACGCGATCAACAGCGACAACGCGTTTGCCCTACTGATGCCTGCAGAAACGCACGACCGCGGCTTTGCGATGACCAGCAGCATTACCACCATGATGGTCAGCTGCCTCGCGGTTTTCGCACCTGAGACGATCAACAGCCAGAGCTTCCGCGACGTAGCGGATCGTTGCCAGGCGATCCTGACCTCACTGGGCGATTTCAGCGAAGGTGTGTTTGGTTACTCACCGTGGAAACGGATCGTTTATCTCGGCAGCGGTGGCTTACAGGGCGCAGCACGCGAGTCGGCGCTGAAAGTACTGGAACTGACGGCGGGTAAACTGGCGGCCTTTTATGATTCCCCGACCGGATTCCGTCATGGCCCGAAATCGCTGGTCGATAACGAAACGCTGGTGGTGGTGTTTGTCTCCAGCCACCCTTACACCCGTCAGTATGATCTTGATCTGCTGGCAGAACTCCGCCGCGATAACCAGGCATTGCGCGTAATCGCCATCGCCGCGGAAAGCAACGACGTTATTACCGCCGGTCCACATATCATCCTGCCGCCGTCCCGTCACTTTATCGACGTTGAGCAGGCATTTTGCTTCCTGATGTACGCCCAGACATTTGCACTGATGCAGTCGCTGCACATGGGTAATACGCCGGATACCCCATCAGCCAGTGGCACCGTTAACCGCGTGGTGCAAGGCGTAATCATTCATCCGTGGCAGGCATAAGAGGATCGCATTATGAGCATTATCTCCACCAAATATCTGTTACAGGACGCCCAGGCCAATGGCTACGCGGTGCCTGCTTTTAACATTCATAACGCCGAGACGATCCAGGCGATCCTCGAAGTGTGCAGTGAAATGCGATCGCCGGTGATCCTCGCCGGGACGCCGGGGACCTTTAAACATATCGCGCTGGAAGAGATCTACGCCCTGTGTAGTGCCTATTCCACAACCTACAACATGCCACTGGCGCTGCATCTCGACCACCACGAATCGTTGGATGATATTCGCCGCAAAGTCCACGCAGGCGTGCGCAGTGCGATGATCGACGGCAGCCACTTCCCGTTTGACGAGAACGTGAAGCTGGTGAAATCGGTTGTCGACTTCTGCCACTCACAGGATTGCAGCGTGGAAGCAGAACTGGGCCGCCTGGGCGGTGTTGAAGATGACATGAGCGTTGACGCCGAAAGTGCATTCCTAACCGATCCACAAGAAGCTAAACGCTTTGTCGAACTGACTGGCGTCGACAGCCTGGCGGTAGCGATTGGTACGGCGCACGGCTTATACAGCAAAACGCCGAAGATTGATTTCCAGCGGCTGGCGGAAATTCGTGAAGTGGTGGATGTTCCTCTGGTGCTGCATGGTGCCAGCGATGTCCCGGATGAATTTGTCCGTCGCACTATTGAACTTGGCGTCACAAAAGTGAACGTTGCCACAGAATTAAAAATAGCCTTCGCTGGCGCGGTTAAAGCCTGGTTTGCGGAAAATCCACAGGGTAATGATCCTCGTTATTATATGCGCGTCGGTATGGATGCGATGAAAGAAGTTGTCAGAAATAAAATTAATGTCTGTGGTTCAGCGAATCGAATTTCAGCATAATCATTAGTTTTTTATGATTTATCCCAATGTACTTCCCGATTAATATCGGGGAGTGCCTTAATGGTAAAGGAGATAACTAAACCTTAATAAATACATCAGTAAAATATCGCAACAATAATATATTTAAAAAAATTATATTATTCAACTTTATGGTGAGGATCACACAATGAGCAGTCCAAATATTCTCTTAACCCGTATTGATAACCGTCTGGTTCACGGTCAGGTTGGCGTGACCTGGACATCCACCATCGGTGCGAATCTGCTGGTAGTCGTGGATGATGTTGTCGCTAACGATGATATTCAACAGAAATTAATGAGTATTACCGCAGAAACCTACGGCTTTGGCATTCGTTTCTTTACTATCGAAAAAACCATTAACGTCATCGGCAAAGCTGCACCGCATCAAAAGATCTTCCTGATTTGCCGTACGCCACAAACGGTACGTAAATTGGTAGAAGGTGGTATTGACCTGAAAGATGTCAACATCGGCAATATGCATTTCTCGGAAGGGAAAAAGCAAATCAGCAGTAAAGTTTATGTCGATGACCAGGATCTCACGGACTTACGTTTTATTAAACAACGTGGCGTGAATGTTTTCATTCAGGACGTCCCTGGCGATCAAAAAGAACAAATCCCTGACTAAATCTAAAATCGCCTTAATATTGGTTTGAGGTAATAAAAATGCATGAAATAACCCTACTCCAGGGATTATCCCTGGCGGCGTTAGTTTTCGTTCTGGGGATTGATTTTTGGCTGGAAGCCTTATTTTTATTCCGCCCGATAATCGTTTGTACCCTTACAGGTGCTATTCTCGGTGATATTCAGACTGGCTTAATTACCGGTGGCCTGACAGAGTTGGCTTTCGCCGGATTAACCCCTGCAGGTGGTGTTCAGCCGCCCAACCCGATTATGGCGGGTCTGATGACCACTGTCATTGCATGGTCTACGGGCGTTGATGCCAAAACGGCAATTGGTCTTGGCCTGCCGTTTAGTTTGTTAATGCAGTACGTCATTCTGTTCTTCTATTCCGCTTTCTCATTATTTATGACCAAAGCCGATAAATGCGCAAAAGAGGCGGATACGGCAGCGTTTTCCCGACTTAACTGGACAACGATGCTCATCGTCGCTTCAGCGTATGCGGTGATTGCTTTCCTCTGTACTTACCTGGCACAAGGGGCGATGCAGGCGCTGGTGAAAGCGATGCCCGCCTGGCTGACCCACGGCTTTGAAGTGGCTGGCGGTATTCTGCCTGCCGTTGGTTTTGGCTTGCTGCTGCGCGTGATGTTCAAAGCGCAATATATCCCTTATCTGATCGCCGGTTTCCTGTTCGTTTGCTACATCCAGGTCAGCAACCTGTTGCCGGTTGCCGTACTGGGCGCAGGCTTTGCGGTGTATGAGTTTTTCAATGCGAAATCCCGGCAGCAAGCGCAACCGCAGCCCGTTGCCAGTAAAAATGAAGAAGAGGACTACAGCAATGGGATCTGAAATCAGTAAAAAAGATATCACCCGTCTGGGCTTTCGTTCGTCACTGCTACAAGCAAGCTTTAACTACGAAAGGATGCAGGCAGGCGGTTTTACCTGGGCGATGTTGCCGATCCTGAAAAAGATTTATAAGGACGACAAACCGGGCCTAAGCGCGGCGATGAAAGATAACCTCGAATTTATTAATACCCACCCTAATCTGGTCGGATTCCTGATGGGGTTATTAATTTCGATGGAAGAAAAAGGAGAAAACCGCGACACCATTAAAGGCCTCAAAGTGGCACTGTTTGGCCCAATCGCCGGGATTGGCGATGCGATTTTCTGGTTCACTTTGTTGCCGATTATGGCGGGGATTTGCTCATCGTTTGCCAGTCAGGGAAACCTGCTGGGGCCGATTCTATTTTTCGCCGTTTACCTGCTTATCTTTTTCCTGCGCGTCGGCTGGACCCACGTCGGTTATTCAGTCGGCGTGAAGGCGATCGATAAAGTGCGAGAGAACTCGCAGATGATTGCCCGTTCGGCAACCATCCTCGGGATCACAGTAATCGGCGGGCTGATCGCTTCGTATGTGCATATTAACGTGGTGACATCGTTTGCCATCGACAGTACCCACAGCGTCGCGCTGCAGCAGGATTTCTTCGATAAAGTCTTCCCGAATATTTTACCGATGGCCTACACCCTGCTGATGTATTACTTCCTGCGGGTGAAAAAAGCGCATCCGGTGCTGTTAATCGGCGTGACGTTTGTTCTTTCTATTGTTTGTTCTGCATTCGGCATTTTGTAAATGGAACGAGGCACCGCGTCTGGCGGTGCCTCTTTACTTAAGGAATTTCATCCTGTGCAAACCCTTCAACAAGTTGAAAACTATACGGCGTTAAGTGAACGTGCCAGCGAATATTTATTGGCCGTGATCCGTAGCAAACCGGATGCCGTGATTTGCCTGGCGACCGGAGCCACGCCATTACTGACGTATCATTATCTGGTAGAAAAAATCCACCAGCAGCAGGTTGATGTCAGCCATCTCACCTTCGTGAAGCTCGACGAATGGGTGGATCTGCCATTAACGATGCCTGGTACCTGCGAAACTTTCCTGCAACAGCATATCGTGCAGCCGCTGGGGCTACGTGAAGACCAGCTCATCAGCTTTCGCTCCGAAGAGATAAATGAGACAGAGTGCGAACGGGTAACGAACCTGATTGCGCGCAAAGGCGGTCTGGATTTATGCGTTCTCGGATTGGGGAAAAACGGTCATCTTGGGCTGAACGAACCGGGAGAAAGCCTGCAACCGGCCTGCCATATCAGTCAACTTGATGCCAGAACACAGCAACATGAGATGTTAAAAACCGCGGGCCGTCCTGTGACTCGTGGGATCACCTTAGGCCTGAAGGATATTCTCAATGCCCGCGAAGTTTTGTTACTGGTGACTGGCGAAGGAAAGCAGGATGCGACAGAACGTTTTCTCACGGCTAAAGTCTCTACCGCTATCCCGGCTTCATTTTTATGGCTGCATAACTATTTCACATGCATGATTGATGAGATGTGTCGTCGTTAACTCGCCTGCTACAGGCGTTGCAACGCTATTCCTGCTGCGACGCCTGTAATCACTCTCCCTGCTGCTCCAGCGCATACTTATACAGCGCATTTTTCTTCACGCCGTGAATTTCTGCTGCCAGCGCCGCCGCTTTTTTCAGCGGCAGTTCTGCCTGCAACAGCGCCAGCGTGCGCAGAGCATCGGCGGGTAAGTCTTCTTCCTGTGCTTTATGGCCTTCGACAATCAGTACCATTTCGCCTTTGCGACGGTTTTCATCTTCTTTGACCCACGCCAGCAGCTCGCCAACGGGCGCGCCGTGAATGGTTTCCCAGGTTTTGGTCAGCTCACGCGCCAGAACGACGTAGCGGGATTCGCCTAATACCGCAACGATATCTTCCAGGCTATCTAACAGACGGTGGGTAGATTCATAAAAAATCAGCGTGCGCGGCTCCGCTTCAATGGCTTTTAGCGCATCACGGCGGCCTTTTGATTTGGCAGGTAAAAAGCCTTCATAACAAAAACGATCGGATGGTAAACCCGCGGCGCTTAACGCAGTGATAGCAGCACACGGCCCGGGTAGCGGCACCACGCGAATCCCCGCTTCACGGCAGGTACGCACCAGATGGTAGCCAGGATCGTTAATTAGCGGCGTTCCGGCATCGGAAACCAGCGCAATGTTTTGCCCCTCTTGCAGCTTCGCCAGCAGCGTTTCGGCTTTTTGTTGTTCGTTATGGTCGTGCAGCGCAAACAACCGAGCATTAATCCCAAAATGTTGCAGCAATAAACCGGTGTGACGCGTATCCTCGGCGGCAATCAGATCAACGGCCTGTAATACCTCCAACGCACGCTGGGTGATATCCGCCAGATTGCCGATTGGCGTCGGTACAATGTAAAGCTGGCCCTGAGAATTATCCGCCGATTGGTGTTGTTTCATTGTGTCGTCCGTATTGCCGATTTAATATTGAGCATTGCGTAAAAAAAAATATCACTGGATACATTATGGTACCCTCAACATTTTCTCGTTTGAAAGCCGCGCGTTGTCTGCCTGTTGTTCTGGCAGCCCTGATTTTCGCCGGTTGTGGCACCCATACTCCCGATCAGTCCACTGCTTATATGCAGGGCACGGCGCAGGCTGATTCTGCCTTTTACCTGCAACAGATGCAGCAAAGTTCTGATGATACCAGGATCAACTGGCAATTACTCGCCATTCGTGCACTGGTGAAAGAAGGTAAAACCGGACAGGCGGTGGAGTTGTTTAACCAACTACCGCAAGAACTGAACGATTCTCAGCGTCGCGAGAAAACACTGCTGGCGGCAGAGATTAAACTGGCGCAGAAAGATTTTGCTGGCGCGCAAAACTTGCTGGCGAAAATCACACCTGCCGATTTAGAACAAAACCAGCAAGCCCGTTACTGGCAGGCAAAAATCGATGCCAGCCAGGGGCGTCCTTCCATTGATTTACTGCGCGCGTTAATTGCTCAGGAACCGCTGCTCGGTGCGAAAGAAAAGCAGCAGAATATTGACGCCACATGGCAGGCGCTCTCCTCCATGACTCAGGAGCAGGCGAATACGCTGGTGATCAACGCCGACGAAAATATTCTGCAAGGCTGGCTGGATCTGCAGCGCGTCTGGTTTGATAACCGTAACGATCCTGACATGATGAAAGCTGGGATCGCCGACTGGCAGAAACGTTATCCGAACAACCCGGGCGCGAAAATGCTGCCAACGCAGTTGGTTAACGTAAAAGCGTTTAAACCCGCATCGACCAACAAAATCGCCCTGCTGTTGCCGCTGAATGGCCAGGCAGCGGTATTTGGTCGCACTATTCAGCAAGGCTTTGAAGCGGCGAAAAATATCGGCACTCAGCCAGTGGCGGCCCAGGTAGCAGCCGCACCTGCCGCAGACGTAGCAGAACAACCTCAGCCGCAAACCGTGGATGGCGTTGCCAGCCCGGCACAAGCTTCGGTTAGCGAGCTGACCGGTGAACAGCCTGCGGCCCAGCCGGTACCTGTAAGCGCCCCGGCGACAAGCACCGCAGCGGTAAGCGCACCCGCAAATCCATCCGCAGAGCTGAAAATCTACGATACCTCATCACAACCACTTAGCCAGATCTTAAGCCAGGTTCAGCAGGATGGTGCGAGTATTGTGGTCGGTCCGTTGCTGAAAAATAACGTTGAAGAGTTGCTGAAGAGCAACACCCCGCTGAACGTGCTGGCACTGAACCAGCCGGAGAACATCGAAAACCGCGTCAATATTTGTTACTTCGCGCTTTCACCGGAAGACGAAGCGCGCGATGCAGCGCGTCATATTCGTGACCAGGGTAAACAAGCGCCGCTGGTGCTGATCCCACGCAGTTCATTGGGCGACCGCGTAGCCAATGCGTTTGCGCAAGAGTGGCAGAAACTGGGCGGCGGCACCGTTCTGCAACAAAAATTTGGTTCCACCAGCGAATTACGCGCGGGTGTTAACGGCGGTTCTGGTATTGCTTTAACGGGTAGCCCGATTACTCCCAGAGCGACAACCGACTCCGGCATGACGACCAACAATCCAACGCTGCAAACCACGCCAACCGATGACCAGTTCACCAATAATGGCGGTCGTGTCGATGCGGTGTACATTGTGGCAACGCCGGGTGAAATCGCTTTTATCAAACCGATGATCGCCATGCGTAACGGTAGCCAGAGCGGTGCAACGCTGTACGCCAGTTCCCGCAGCGCACAAGGCACCGCAGGCCCGGATTTCCGTCTGGAGATGGAAGGCTTGCAGTATAGCGAAATCCCGATGCTGGCAGGCGGTAATCTGCCGTTAATGCAGCAGGCGCTCAGCGCGGTGAACAACGATTATTCGCTGGCTCGCATGTATGCGATGGGCGTCGATGCCTGGTCGTTGGCAAATCATTTCTCACAAATGCGCCAGGTTCAGGGTTTTGAAATCAACGGTAATACCGGAAGTCTGACGGCTAACCCGGATTGCGTGATTAACAGGAAGTTATCATGGCTACAGTACCAACAAGGTCAGGTAGTCCCCGCCAGTTAACCACCAAACAGACCGGCGATGTGTGGGAAGCACAAGCGCGTCGCTGGCTGGAAGGCAAAGGACTGCGGTTTATCGCCGCTAACGTGAACGAGCGTGGCGGCGAGATCGATCTGATAATGCGTGAAGGCCGGATCACCGTTTTTGTCGAGGTGCGTTACCGCCGCTCTGCGCTTTATGGCGGCGCGGCAGCCAGTGTGACCCGCAGCAAACAACACAAATTATTACAGACTGCCCGCTTGTGGCTCGCGCGTCATAATGGGAGTTTTGATACTGTGGATTGCCGGTTCGATGTGGTAGCCTTCACCGGGAATGAGGTTGAGTGGATTAAGGATGCCTTTAATGACCACTCATAATTAAGGTTTAAGGATTAGCGTGCAAGAAAGAATTAAAGCTTGCTTCACTGAAAGCATTCAAACTCAAATTGCGGCGGCAGAGGCGCTTCCGGATGCCATCTCGCGTGCAGCTATGACGCTGGTTCAGTCTCTGCTCAATGGCAACAAAATCCTCTGTTGTGGTAATGGAACTTCCGCTGCCAATGCACAGCATTTTGCTGCCAGCATGATCAACCGTTTCGAAACGGAGCGGCCCAGCTTACCTGCCATTGCACTAAATACTGATAATGTTGTCTTAACGGCGATTGCCAACGATCGCTTACATGATGAAGTGTATGCAAAACAGGTGCGGGCGCTGGGTCATGCGGGAGATGTATTGTTAGCCATTTCCACCCGTGGCAACAGCCGCGATATTGTAAAAGCGGTAGAAGCTGCCGTTACGCGTGATATGACCATTGTGGCATTAACCGGCTATGACGGCGGTGAACTTGCAGGTTTGTTAGGGCCACAGGATGTGGAGATCCGCATTCCTTCGCATCGTAGTGCTCGCATTCAGGAAATGCATATGCTGACGGTAAATTGCCTGTGCGATCTGATCGATAACACGCTTTTCCCTCACCAGGATGTTTAAGGAGAATACATGAAGGCATTATCGCCAATCGCAGTCCTTCTTTCCGCGCTGCTGTTGCAAGGTTGTGTTGCCGCTGCCGTAGTGGGTACCGCTGCTGTAGGTACCAAAGCCGCAACTGACCCACGCAGTGTCGGCACCCAGGTGGACGATGGTACCCTGGAAGTGCGCGTGAACAGCGCATTGTCGAAAGACGAACAAATTAAGAAAGAAGCGCGCATTAATGTCACGGCCTATCAGGGCAAAGTGCTGCTGGTTGGGCAGTCACCAAACGCTGAACTTTCGGCTCGCGCCAAACAGATTGCTATGGGCGTAGACGGTGCCAACGAAGTGTATAACGAGATTCGTCAGGGCCAGCCGATTGGTCTGGGCGAAGCGTCTAACGATACGTGGATCACCACCAAAGTGCGTTCGCAGCTCTTAACCAGCGACCTGGTGAAATCGTCCAACGTGAAAGTGACCACCGAAAACGGTGAAGTGTTCCTGATGGGGCTAGTGACTGAACGTGAAGCGAAAGCGGCGGCTGATATTGCCAGCCGGGTAAGCGGCGTGAAGCGGGTAACCACGGCGTTTACGTTTATTAAATAGCAGCCCTTGTAATGCCTGATGCGACGCTTGCAGCGTCTTATCAGGCCTACAACGATGCAAACCGTAGGTCGGATAAGGCGTTTACGCCGCATCCGACATGTTTTCCCTCAAATCAAACCAACAGCGCCAGCCCGCCGACAATCACACCAGACACTGCCACCATCGCCCCCGTCAGCCATAAGGCTTTCGCCGGGAACGCTTTGCGCAGCATAATCAGTGACGGCAAACTCACCGCCGGGAGCGTCATCAACAATGCCAGCGCCGGAGCAGTTCCCATACCTGCCAGCATCATCGTTTGTACAATCGGAATTTCTGCTGCCGTGGGAATGACAAACAAGCATCCTGCTACCGCCATCGCCACCACCCACATCAGGCTGTTATCGACAGCACCATCAGCATGGGGGAATAACCACACGCGAGCGGCACCCAACACCAGTACTGCAAGGATGTAAACCGGGATCGTACTCCAGAAAAGCGTCCATAGCGCCCTGCCCCAGCGGCTAAAAAATCCTCCCTGTGCTTCCGGTATGTCAATTTCGACCGGTGCCTGCGTTTGCGGTGTTTCACGCACCCATTTTTGCACCAGCGTCGCAATCAGCAACACCATCACCAGCCCCGCCACCAGACGAATCGCCGCAAAACCCCAGCCGAGGACGAACCCCATAAACACCAGCGTCGCCGGGTTTAACAACGGATTCCCCATCCAGAATGCCAGCGCACCGCCCATCGACACCTGTTGGCGACGCATTCCCGCCGCGACCGGAGCCGCACAGCAGGTACACATCATGCCCGGCAGCGAAAACAGCGTTCCCAGCAGCGTGCCGCGAAAGCGCGATTGCCCAAGCGTACGAAGCAACCAGTCACGCGGGATCAGCACCTGAATCAACGAACCGAGGATCACCCCCAGCACCGCCGCTTTCCATACCGCGAGGAAATAGATCATCGCGTAATCCAACGCCGCCTGCCACGGATTAGCATCCGCCTGCGCAAGGATAGATTTACCGATACTGTGGGTTTCGGCAGCAGTAAACGCTTTGCCGTAGTAAGGTTGCCATTTCACATACCAGAGACCAGCAATGACAACGAGAAAGAAAAGCGCGGGTTTCCACCACTGAATGGGCGTTGCCGCCTGAGATGAAGACTGACCAGTCATAGCATTCCCCAGGAATAAGTTATGATAATTGAGCGCGTGAATATTACGCTCACTATCAATTCTTGGGAATAATTATTCAGCTCTTTTGCGTAATTCTGAAGAGCTTAAAATCGTCACACCTTCATGCTCAGGCCGCATCGCCTCTGCCAGCATGACCCGCGCCACGTCTCTCGCATCAATGGATTTCCAGTTACCCGGTAACAAACGGAACAGCGGCGCAAAAAGCGTTTCGTTCATCCGCTGTTTGCTACGATCGCCCAGTAACATCGACGGGCGAGCAATGGTCAATTTCGGCCAGTTCTGGGCGATTAATGCTTCTTCCATCTCCCCTTTGACGCGGTTATAGAAAAACGGCGAGTGGGCATTAGCACCCATAGCACTGACCACCAGCATATGCTGCGCACCGAGCCGCCGCCCGGTTAATGCGGTATCCACCACCAGCGTGTAATCGGCATGAATAAACGCCTCTTTACTCCCCGCTTCTCGCCGCGTGGTGCCGAGACAACAAAACACAATGTCGATGGGATCGGTGACCTGCGCCAGCGCGTCGGTCAGTTGCGGATCATGGGGATTAAACACACCGGGCATATCGCCCAACGGACGTCGCGTCGGCGCGGCTATGGCGTTAACTTTCGGTTCATTAATCAACATCCGCAGCAGGTGACCACCCACCAGCCCCGTTGCGCCTGTAATCAGTACCTGGCTCATCTTCGCTCCTTTACAGAATTGTCTGCCTTGCGCTCCCCGGCTCATGCACCAGGCTTAATAGTCTACGAGGTAATTATCCCCGATTGTGGGAAATTCGCCTCATCCAATGCAACAACGCGGAGGAAGCATGAGTAAGAAAATTGCCGTTTTAATCACTGATGAATTTGAGGATTCAGAATTTACTTCACCCGCAGACGAGTTCCGTAAAGCCGGACACGAAGTGATTACCATTGAAAAACAAGCGGGTAAAACGGTGAAAGGCAAAAAAGGAGAAGCCAGCGTGGCCATCGATAAATCCATCGATGAAGTGACGCCAGCGGAGTTTGATGCCCTGCTGCTACCGGGCGGCCATTCACCGGATTATCTGCGTGGCGACAACCGTTTTGTCACTTTCACCCGTGATTTTGTGAATAGCGGCAAACCTGTTTTCGCCATCTGTCACGGTCCGCAGCTGCTGATCAGCGCCGATGTGATTCGGGGGCGCAAACTGACTGCCGTTAAACCGATCATTATTGATGTTAAAAACGCGGGCGCGGAATTTTACGATCAGGAAGTGGTGGTCGATAAAGATCAGCTGGTTACCAGCCGTACACCGGACGATCTGCCAGCGTTTAACCGCGAGGCATTACGCCTGCTCGGTGCCTGAGTTACGTAGCCAGATCATTTTTTTACCAAAGCCCAGCGTGTTGTCGGTGAATTTGATTTCATCGAGCCGGATTTCCCACACCGGGGCCGACAGCATTCTGGCAACCGGAAAGCGGCGATTGTACGCCTGGCGCGCAAGGTCGCTTTCCTCACCTTCAAGCCTGCGGATCTCGCCTTTAAATTGCACGCCGCGAATTAACGCTACCGTTTTCGGCTGACCGTTTACCGTTCCGGCAACTGCCGCCTGCGGCCCACTCATCTGCGCGTGGCGCGTTTTTTCTTCCGTCAAAATGTAGAAGGCGACTTTCTGCGCATCAAAAAGATAAAAGGCATTAGCGCACCAGAGTTCCCCTTCCTGCTGCACACACCAGGTGACAACATGTTGTTTTGCCAGCCAACGGCTGATGGCGGTGAGTGTTTCCATTGCTGTTCTCTTTTATACTGTGGGCCTGACCTTAACATGCGACGCAGACGATGACACCCTGGTTTCTTTACTTGATCCGTACCGCCGACGATAAGCTTTATACCGGGATCACCACAGATGTCGAACGCCGCTATCAGCAGCACCAAAGCGGCAAAGGGGCGAAAGCACTGCGCGGGAAAGGAGAACTAACGCTGGCGTTTTCCGCGCCAGTGGGCGATCGTTCGCTGGCACTACGGGCGGAATATCGCGTTAAGCAACTGACCAAACGGCAAAAAGAGCGTCTGGTAGCGGAAGGCGCAGGGTTTGCAGAACTGTTGAGCAGCCTGCAAACCCCAAAGATTAAAAGCGATTGAAGTGCTCGTGATACTCAACCAGACCAGTTACACCGTTCAGCGCGTCATCCGCTAAACGATGTACCTGGAAGGCACTTTCAGTGCCCGGCCAGCGGCAACGCAGATCGTGATGTGCCGCCAGTTCAAAGCCGAAACGGCTGTACAGCGCCGGATCGCCCAGCGTCACCACTGCGGCATAGCCGAACTCATTAAGCGAATCGAGTCCTTCATAGACCAGTTGGCGTGCCAGCCCCTGTCCACGGTATTTTTCATCTACCGCCAGCGGTGCCATGCCGACCCATTGCAGGTCTTCGCCCTGCACATCAACCGGACTAAATGCCACATAGCCAATGACCTGACCTTCGTCATCTGTCGCCACCAGCCCCAGCGTCAGAAAGCCATCTTCACGCAGATCGTGAACCAGCTTCGCTTCCGCATCACTTTCGAATGAACGACGCAGCAGGGCATCAATACCCGGCGCATCAATGGGAATTTCTACTCGAATTAGCATGGTTCACCTACCGATGTCTGTTTGGTTTCAGACGCGGTTTTCATTCCCGCCTCAACAAAATCCGCCAGTTGCAGCAGCATCATGCGTAAGGCTTTCGGCATTTGCTCCAGTTCAATGGCGTCCATCAGGTTTTTCACATACAGCCCCAGCTCCGTATCGCCTTCAATTACCAGCCGACGCTGGAAGAAGAGCGTATCCGGATCTTGTTTACGCGCCGCAATCATCAGCAGATCGCTGGCGTCGGCACTAAAACTCACATCAGCTTGCGCGTTCTGGCTAACGACCAGTTTGCCATTCACCACCGAGGTAAACCATTGCAGGTCAATATCACGCACATGAATACTTAACCAGCGGCCTTCAAGAAACTCCAGCTCGCCATCATCCAACGCCTGGCGGAATTGCCAGCTTAAGACCTGCTCAAGAACCTGGCGTTTTAGCGCAAATGGCGTCAGTTTTACCGGTACACTCAACAGAGATGGCCCCAAATGCACAATACGGGAACGCAGTTTATCCAACACGAGTTTTACTCCCTGTTTCAACAATCATCCTATTTTGCCATATCAGAAAAATAACATAGCGGTATAAATCAACAATTCCATATGAAATTGCTGCTACCACCAATACAACTTTAACTGCCTTAAATCAAAAATTGTCGCAGCAAGGTTAACTAAAATCCCAGTTCGTTAACATTTTTGCGCTTTGATAGCGCAACCTTCAGGAAAAATTATGGAGCTGCTCTGCCCTGCCGGAAATCTCCCGGCGCTTAAGGCGGCCATCGAAAACGGCGCAGATGCTGTTTATATCGGGCTAAAAGATGATACCAATGCCCGTCACTTCGCCGGCCTTAACTTTACCGAGAAAAAATTGCAGGAAGCGGTGAGTTTTGTCCATCAACATCGCCGCAAACTTCACATCGCGATTAACACTTTTGCGCATCCGGACGGTTACGCCCGCTGGCAGCGCGCCGTGGATATGGCGGCGCAGTTGGGTGCCGACGCGCTGATCCTCGCCGACCTCGCCATGCTGGAGTACGCCGCCGAGCGTTACCCGCATATTGAGCGTCATGTGTCAGTGCAGGCTTCGGCGACCAATGAAGAGGCGATTAACTTTTATCATCGCCATTTTGACGTTGCCCGCGTGGTGCTGCCGCGCGTGTTGTCGATTCATCAGGTGAAACAACTGGCACGGGTCACACCTGTCCCGCTGGAAGTGTTTGCTTTCGGCAGCCTGTGCATTATGTCGGAAGGCCGTTGCTATCTGTCGTCGTATCTGACGGGTGAGTCGCCCAACACCGTGGGCGCGTGTTCTCCGGCCCGTTTCGTGCGCTGGCAGCAAACGCCGCAGGGACTGGAATCTCGCCTGAACGAAGTGCTGATCGACCGTTATCAGGATGGCGAAAACGCAGGTTATCCGACGCTGTGTAAAGGGCGTTATCTGGTGGACGGCGAGCGCTATCACGCGCTGGAAGAACCCACCAGTCTCAATACCCTGGAACTGCTGCCGGAGTTAATGGCAGCGAATATTGCTTCGGTGAAAATTGAAGGCCGCCAGCGTAGCCCGGCGTATGTCAGCCAGGTGGCGAAAGTCTGGCGTCAGGCTATCGACCGTTGTAAGGCCGATCCGCAAAACTTCATACCGCAAAGCGCGTGGATGGAGACGCTCGGGTCGATGTCCGAAGGCACGCAGACCACCCTTGGCGCGTATCACCGTAAATGGCAGTGAGAAAAGCAATGAAATATTCCTTAGGGCCAGTGCTGTGGTACTGGCCAAAAGAGACGCTGGAAGAATTTTATCAGCAGGCCGCCGCCAGCAGCGCCGACGTGATTTATCTTGGTGAAGCGGTATGCAGCAAGCGCCGGGCAACCAAAGTTGGCGACTGGCTGGAGATGGCAAAATCACTCGCCGGAAGTGGTAAGCAGATTGTGCTCTCCACGCTGGCGCTGGTGCAGGCATCCTCAGAACTGGGCGAACTGAAACGGTATGTTGAGAACGGTGAGTTTCTGATTGAAGCCAGCGATCTCGGCGTGGTGAATATGTGCGCTGAACGCAAACTGCCGTTCGTCGCCGGGCACGCGCTGAACTGCTACAACGCGGTGACACTGAAAATATTGCTCAAACAGGGCATGATGCGCTGGTGTATGCCGGTGGAGCTTTCCCGCGACTGGCTGGTGAATCTGCTTAATCAGTGCGATGAGCTGGGCATTCGCAACCAGTTTGAAGTGGAAGTCCTGAGCTACGGTCATCTGCCGCTGGCCTACTCCGCCCGCTGCTTTACCGCGCGTTCGGAAGACCGCCCGAAAGATGAGTGTGAAACCTGCTGCATTAAGTATCCGAACGGGCGCAACGTGCTATCGCAGGAAAACCAACAAGTGTTTGTACTCAATGGCATTCAGACCATGAGCGGCTACGTTTACAACCTCGGTAACGAGCTGGCATCCATGCAGGGGCTGGTCGATGTGGTCCGCCTGTCACCGCAGGGTACTGACACTTTCGCGATACTCGACGCCTTCCGCGCCAATGAAAATGGCGCTGCACCACTGCCGTTGACGGCAAACAGCGATTGTAACGGCTACTGGCGGCGGCTGGCCGGGCTGGAGCTGCAAGCCTAAGTAAATAGCTCACTTTGTTAACAACTTTAACTACTCTTTAATGCAGTATTAAAGATTAATCAGTAACAAAGTGAGCTGTTATGACTGATAAAACCATTGCGTTTTCGCTACTCGATCTGGCCCCCATTCCCGAAGGCTCTTCAGCGCGGGAAGCGTTCTCCCACTCTCTCGACCTCGCCCGTCTGGCTGAAAAGCGCGGCTATCATCGCTACTGGCTGGCGGAACACCACAATATGACCGGCATTGCCAGTGCTGCAACATCAGTTTTGATTGGCTATCTGGCGGCGAATACCACTACGCTGCATCTGGGGTCTGGCGGCGTGATGTTGCCTAACCACTCACCATTGGTGATCGCCGAACAGTTCGGCACGCTTAATACGCTCTATCCGGGGCGAATCGATTTGGGGCTGGGTCGTGCGCCGGGTAGTGACCAGCGAACCATGATGGCACTACGTCGTCATATGAGCGGTGATATTGATAATTTCCCCCGCGATGTCGCGGAGCTGGTGGACTGGTTTGACGCCCGCGATCCCAATCCGCATGTGCGCCCGGTACCAGGCTATGGCGAGAAAATCCCCGTGTGGTTGTTAGGCTCCAGCCTTTACAGCGCGCAACTGGCGGCGCAGCTTGGTCTGCCGTTTGCGTTTGCCTCACACTTCGCGCCGGATATGTTGTTCCAGGCGCTGCATCTTTATCGCAGCAACTTCAAACCGTCGGCACGACTGGAAAAACCATACGCGATGGTGTGCATCAATATTATCGCTGCCGACAGCAACCGCGACGCTGAATTTCTGTTTACCTCAATGCTGCAAGCCTTTGTGAAACTACGCCGTGGCGAAACCGGACAACTACCGCCACCGATTCAAAATATGGATCAGTTCTGGTCACCGTCTGAGCAGTATGGCGTGCAGCAGGCGCTGAGTATGTCGTTGGTAGGTGATAAAGCGAAAGTGCGTCATGGCTTGCAGTCGATCCTGCGCGAAACCGACGCCGATGAGATTATGGTTAACGGGCAGATTTTCGACCACCAGGCACGCCTGCATTCGTTTGAGCTGGCGATGGATGTGAAGGAAGAGTTGTTGGGGTAGTGTGTTTTAACGTAGGAAGCCTTATCCGAGATGGCAACGCTGTCCTACGTAGGCCTGATAAGCGAAGCGCATCAGGCATTGTGTAGGCAGCAGAAATGTCGGATAAGGCACCGCTGATTACTGATACACCGGCAGCAAATTAAAGCTCGATAAAATATGCACCAGTGCGTTGCCAACGCCAAACACCAGAATCAGCGCAATCATCGGCTTGCCGCCCCAGACGCGGAATTTCGGGCTGCCAAAGCGTTTACGCGATGCGCGGGCCAACAGCGCCGGTACAATTGCCGCCCAGATAGTAGCTGCTAAGCCAGCATAACCAATGGCATACAGGAATCCGTTCGGAAATAGCAGACCACCCACAACAGGCGGGGCAAAGGTCAGCAACGCTGTTTTCAAACGGCCCATAGCCGAGTCGTCGAAACCAAACAGATCTGCCAGATAGTCAAACAAACCCAGCGTTACGCCGAGGAACGAACTTGCTACCGCAAAGTTTGAGAACACGACCAGCAGAAGGTCCAGGCTACGGCTGTTCAGCACGCCGCTTAATGCCTGTACCAGCACATCAATATTACCGCCCTTCTCGGCGATGCCGATAAACTCCGGACGAGGGATGTTGCCCATCGTCGCCAGCAACCAGATGGTATACAGCGCCAGTGCCATCAGCGTACCGTACACCAGGCATTTCACGATGGTTTTCGGATCTTTGCCGTAATACTTCATCAGGCTCGGCACGTTACCGTGATAACCAAACGATGCCAGACAGAATGGCAGCGTCATCAGCAGATACGGTGCATAAGACGCATTGCTTTCGGCGACGTTGAACAATGTCGCAGGCTGCACATGTCCCAGCAGGCTACCGAAGGTGAGGAAAAACGTAATGACTTTCGCCCCCAGCACAATCGCCGTCATCCGGCTGACCGCTTTGGTGCTCAACCACACCACAAACGCCACCAGTAGTGCAAAACCAAATCCAGCTGCCCGTGCCGGGACGTTCAATGACATCTCTGCGAAGGTATGATGCAGAATCGAACCGCTGGCAGAAATATAGGCATAGGTCAGGATATAGAGCACAAAGGCAATGGAAATGCCGTTGACCACGTTCCAGCCTTTGCCCAGCAAATCTTTGGTGATGGTGTCAAAGCTCGAACCGATTCGGTAATTCAGGTTAGCTTCCAGAATCATCAAGCCGGAATGCAGCATACAGAACCAGGTAAAGATCAGCGCCGCCATTGACCAGAAGAACCACGCCCCGGACATGACCACAGGCAGAGAAAACATCCCTGCGCCAATAATGGTGCCGCCGATAATCACCACGCCGCCAAGCAGCGACGGTGACGTTTGGGTGGTGGTTAGTGTTGCCATGAGGGCTTCTCTCCAGTGAAAAATAGTGCGACTGCGTTGTTATGCATTGCACTGTACCAGTACACGAGTACAAAAGACAGAAAAAAAGCCCCGATGGTAAAAATCGGGGCTGTATATATTATTTTACAGATTGTGTTCGCTGTTCAGCGATGATTACGCATCACCACCGAAACGACGACGACCGGTAGAGTCATCACGACGCGGAGCGCGGCCTTCACGACGTTCGCCGCTAAAACGACGACCATCACCACGACCACCTTCACGGCGTTCACCGCTGAAGTTACGACCACCTTCACGACGTTCGCCACTGAAACCACGACCACCGCCACGACGCTCACCGCCAGTATGCGGCTGTGCATCGCCCAGTAACTGCATGTTCATCGGCTTGTTGAGAATGCGAGTGCGTGTAAAGTGTTGCAGCACTTCACCCGGCATACCTTTCGGCAGTTCGATGGTGGAGTGAGAAGCAAACAGCTTGATGTTACCAATGTAACGGCTGCTGATGTCGCCTTCGTTAGCAATCGCACCAACGATATGACGAACTTCAACACCATCATCGCGGCCCACTTCAATGCGGTACAGCTGCATATCGCCAACATCACGACGTTCACGACGCGGACGATCTTCACGGTCACCACGCGGGCCACGGTCGTTACGATCGCGCGGACCACGGTCATCACGGTCACGGAATTCACGTTTCGGACGCATCGGCGCATCTGGCGGAACAATCAGAGTACGTTCACCCTGTGCCATTTTCAGCAGTGCGGCGGCCAGAGTTTCGAGATCCAGCTCTTCACCTTCTGCCGTCGGCTGAATTTTGCTCAGCAGTGCACGGTATTGATCCAGATCGCTGCTTTCCAGCTGCTGCTGTACTTTAGCGGCGAATTTTTCCAGACGACGTTTGCCCAGCAGTTCTGCGTTCGGCAGTTCAACTTCCGGAATGGTCAGCTTCATGGTGCGTTCAATGTTACGCAGCAGACGACGCTCACGGTTCTCAACGAACAGCAGCGCACGGCCAGCACGGCCCGCACGACCAGTACGACCGATACGGTGAACGTAAGACTCAGAATCCATCGGGATATCGTAGTTAACTACCAGGCTGATACGCTCAACGTCCAGGCCACGGGCCGCAACGTCGGTCGCAATCAGGATGTCCAGACGACCATCTTTCAGTCGTTCCAGTGTCTGCTCACGCAGCGCCTGGTTCATGTCACCGTTCAGCGCGGCGCTGTTGTAGCCGTTACGCTCAAGGGCTTCTGCCACTTCCAGAGTCGCGTTTTTGGTACGAACGAAGATAATCGCCGCATCAAAATCTTCCGCTTCCAGGAAACGTACCAGTGCTTCGTTTTTACGCATACCCCAGACAGTCCAGTAGCTCTGGCTGATGTCAGGACGGGTAGTCACGCTGGACTGAATGCGCACTTCCTGCGGCTCTTTCATAAAGCGGCGGGTAATGCGACGAATCGCTTCCGGCATGGTTGCAGAGAACAGAGCGGTCTGATGACCTTCCGGGATCTGCGCCATAATAGTTTCAACGTCTTCGATGAAGCCCATGCGCAGCATTTCGTCAGCTTCATCCAGAACCAGACCGCTCAGTTTAGAAAGGTCCAGAGTGCCACGTTTCAGGTGATCCAGCAGACGGCCCGGAGTACCGACAACGATCTGCGGCCCCTGACGCAGGGCGCGTAATTGCACGTCATAACGCTGGCCGCCGTACAGGGCAACCACGTTTACGCCGCGCATGTGTTTAGAGAAATCCGTCATTGCCTCAGCAACCTGTACCGCCAGTTCGCGGGTCGGTGCCAACACCAGAATCTGTGGTGCTTTCAGCTCAGGATCAAGATTCTGCAGCAGAGGTAAAGAGAATGCTGCAGTTTTTCCGCTCCCCGTCTGGGCCATACCCAGAACGTCGCGGCCATTCAGCAGATGTGGAATACACTCTGCCTGAATTGGAGATGGTTTTTCGTAACCCAGATCGTTAAGGGCTTCAAGGATAGGAGCCTTCAGGCCCAGATCTGCAAAAGTGGTTTCGAATTCAGCCATGTAGTACGTGTGCCTCAAAATTAATGGCGGCCAGTCTACATAACTCATCATGAAATTGATCAGCAATTTTCATTGAAAAGTGTGAACCGGCTCAAAGTAGGTGTATTAACGAACAACAACGCCCTCACCCGTTAAGGTGATGGCAATCAAAAAAGATTACGGGCTGATGTGTACGTCAGCTATTGCTGGTCCGATTCTGCCAGGTCATCTTGGTCCTGGCCCAGGAGCGATAATTCCAACAATGCGTATCGGTGCTCAACAAAGTTATGAACGTTGTTGGCAACCGCCAGTTTGAACAGTGCCGTGGCGCTGTCCAAATCCCCCAGACTTAGGTAGTACTTACCTAAATAGAAGTTGGTTTCACTGAGATGCTCAGCGAGCGAGGTGTTATCCGTTGCGTCCGCCTTGAGCCTTTCCATTAACGTTTGTTCGCTAATGTTGCCCAGGTAGAACTCGACAATGTTCCATCCCCACTGTTCCTTATCCGATTTTTCGAAGTGCTGTTTCAACACTTCTTTAGCCTGCTTCTCATCGAGCTTCTGCTCGGCGAGATAAAGCCACAGACTACGGAAAGGATCATTGGGATCGTCTTGATAAAACGCCAGCAGATCATCTTGCGCTAACTTGTCACGACCGCCGTAATATAATGCGATCCCGCGATTCAAGTGCGCGTAGTTGTAAGTTGGATCAAGCTCAAGTACAGAATCAAACGCTTCATAGGCAGCATCAAAATTGCCTGCCTGCGTTAAATATATGCCTAAGTAATTGAATACTTCAGGCATATCCGGTCGGATTGCCAGCGCTTGCGAAAAATCGTTACGCGCTAATGCCCTCAGACCGAGACTATCATACAACACTCCGCGCTCATATAAAAGCTGTGCGCGTTCGTCATCGGTTAAAGCCCGACTGGCAAGGATTTGTTCCATACGTGCCAGAATCACTTCCTGCTGTAAAGTCGGTTGCAATGGTACCGCGAGGACTTCACTTTTACGCCAGGAAGTATTACTGCATCCTGCAAGCGTAAGTGCTGTCACAACGAAACACCAGCGCAAAAAAGGCTTCATTTCCCACTCCCGAAGACCACGGTTGAATGAACGTCCTGTTCCCGGTTGCTAACAAGGCGTCCTGCCCGGTTAAAAGCCCCCCGCAGCAGCGGAGGGCAAATGGCAACCTTACTCGCCCTGTTCAGCAGCCGGAGCTTCCGGTGCTGCAGCAGGTTGAGACTGCTCAGTCGCTTCTTTAATGCTCAGACGGATACGGCCCTGGCGATCAACTTCCAGAACTTTCACCGGTACTTCCTGACCCATCTGCAGGTAATCGGTCACTTTCTCAACGCGTTTGTCAGCGATCTGAGAGATGTGTACCAGACCTTCTTTACCGCCGCCGATGGCAACAAATGCGCCAAAGTCAACGATACGGGTCACTTTACCATTGTAGACGCGGCCCACTTCGATTTCTGCAGTGATCTCTTCGATACGACGAATAGCATGTTTCGCTTTCTCGCCGTCGGTCGCTGCGATTTTCACAGTACCGTCATCTTCGATTTCGATGGTGGTGCCAGTTTCTTCGGTCAGAGCACGGATAACAGAACCGCCTTTACCGATAACGTCTTTGATCTTGTCCGGGTTGATCTTGATGGTATGGATACGCGGAGCGAACTCAGAGATATCGCCGCGCGGCGCGTTGATCGCCTGTTCCATTACGCCCAGGATATGCAGACGCGCACCTTTAGCCTGGTTCAGTGCAACCTGCATGATCTCTTTGGTGATACCTTCAATTTTGATATCCATCTGCAATGCAGAGATACCGTCGCGGGAACCCGCAACTTTGAAGTCCATATCGCCCAGGTGATCTTCGTCGCCCAAAATGTCAGACAGTACAACGTAGTTGTCGCCTTCTTTCACCAGACCCATTGCGATACCCGCAACGGCAGCTTTAATTGGCACACCTGCGTCCATCAGCGCCAGAGACGCGCCGCACACGGAAGCCATAGAAGAAGAACCGTTGGATTCAGTGATTTCAGACACAACACGTACGGTATACGGGAATTTGTCCATATCCGGCATGACTGCCAGCACGCCGCGCTTCGCCAGACGACCGTGACCAATTTCACGACGCTTCGGAGAACCGACCATGCCGGTTTCGCCTACAGAGTACGGAGGGAAGTTGTAGTGGAACAGGAAGGTGTCAGTACGTTCGCCCATCAGTTCATCAAGAACCTGCGCGTCACGTGCAGTACCTAGCGTTGCGGTAACCAGCGCCTGAGTTTCACCACGGGTGAACAGCGCAGAACCGTGAGTACGCGGCAGCACGCCAGTACGCACATCCAGACCACGAATCATATCTTTTTCACGACCGTCGATACGCGGTTCGCCTGCCAGTACGCGGCTACGAACAACGTTTTTCTCGATAGCGTGCAGAATTTCACCCAGTTCGTTTTCGTCCAGGGTTTCATCTTCAGCAAGCAGCGTCGCGATGGTTTCAGATTTGATGACATCAACCTGCGCATAACGCTCTTGTTTGTCGGTGATGCGGTAAGCATCGCTCAGACGAGCTTCAGCCAGTGCAGCAACGCGCGCGTTCAGCGCTTCGTTTACCGGCTCCGGCTGCCAGTCCCAACGCGGTTTACCGGCTTCTTTCACCAGTTCATTGATGTTCTGAATAACAACCTGCTGTTGTTCATGACCGAACACTACTGCGCCCAGCATCTGGTCTTCGCTCAGCAGTTCAGCTTCAGATTCAACCATCAGTACAGCGGCTTCAGTACCCGCAACAACCAGATCCAGTTTGCTCTCTTTCAGCTCGTCCTGAGTCGGGTTCAGTACGTACTGGTCATTGATGTAACCTACGCGGGCAGCACCAATCGGACCATTGAACGGAATACCAGACAGAGACAGTGCTGCGGAAGCACCAATCATCGCGACGATATCCGGGTTAACCTGCGGGTTAACAGAAACCACGGTGGCGATAACCTGAACTTCGTTGACGAAGCCTTCCGGGAACAGCGGGCGAATCGGGCGGTCAATCAGACGCGCGATCAGGGTTTCGCCTTCGCTTGGGCGGCCTTCACGACGGAAGAAGCTACCCGGGATACGACCAGCAGCGTAGGTACGCTCCTGATAGTTAACGGTCAGTGGGAAGAAGTCCTGACCTGGCTTGGCTTTTTTCTGGCCAACAACGGTAACGAATACCGCAGTGTCATCCATGCTAACCATAACAGCGGCAGTAGCCTGACGAGCCATCATGCCGGTTTCCAGAGTCACGGTGTGTTGGCCGTACTGGAATTTACGAACGATCGGATTAAGCAATGTAATATCCTTTCTCTTTCTTAGACAGTACCTTACGGCACTGGTGTTAATACCCGATCTTCTGCGCATCCTCGCGACTAATGACAACCCTAACCCAGCTCTATGTGGGTAAAGCCTCTCATTAGCCGCGCGAACCTCTGCAACGGAAGATCATTCATAGCAACAATACATTAGTTTCCAGTGAATTGCTGCCGTCAGCTTGAAAAAAGGGGCCACTCAGGCCCCCTTTTCTGAAACTCGCAAGAATTAGCGACGCAGACCCAGGCGCTCGATGAGCTGGGTGTAACGTGCTACGTCTTTACGTTTCAGGTAGTCGAGCAGTTTACGACGCTGAGAAACCATGCGCAGCAGACCACGACGGCTGTGGTGATCTTTTTTGTGCTCTGCAAAGTGGCCCTGCAGGTGGTTGATCTGTGCAGTCAGCAGTGCTACCTGAACTTCGGTAGAACCGGTGTCGTTTGCGTCACGACCAAACTCAGAAACGATTTTAGCTGTTGCTTCAGTACTTAGAGACATTTTAAAACTCCAAAGTATATAGAATGAAAGGACGCCGATCTCTAATTCAGCGATCCCAGTGTACGTTACGCAAAGTGTTAAACAATTTACGCGACGTTAAGCGGCAGTATTCTACTCGTAGCGACCTGTTATCGCAAGACGGTTAACATTACGCCGGGTATTCAACCACCAGGCGACGAGGCGCGACGCGGCCTTCATCGTCAATTTCGCCCATACCGATAAACTTGCCGTTCTCACCTTCAGTAACGCGAACCAGTCCTTCCAGCGGCGCACCGGATGTACGAACCGGGTTACCATTTTTGAAGTAAACAGAAGACGTTAACGGAAGATTCACCACCGGGTAGTCCGAAGCTGGACTGTCCATTGGCATCAGTAATGGATCAAGTAACTCCGCGGCTGGAATATCCTGCTGTTCGGCTTGTTCAACCAGTTCACGCAGATGTTCCAGGGTCACCATCCGTTCAACCGGATATTTACTTACCGCCAGACGACGCAGGTAAATAACATGCGCGCCACAACCGAGTTTTTCACCCAGGTCATCAATGATGGTGCGGATATAAGTGCCTTTTGAGCAGTGAATTTCCAGCTCCAGCTCATTGCCTTCGTGGCGAATAAACAGCAATTCATAAACGGTAATCGGGCGCGCTTCACGCGGAACTTCAATGCCCTGACGCGCATATTCGTACAGTTTTTTGCCCTGGTATTTCAGTGCTGAATACATCGATGGGATCTGTTCGATATCGCCACGGAAAGTATCCAGTGCCGCCGCCAGTTGCTCTGCGCTAAAGGTTACCGGACGTTCTTCAACGATTTGTCCATCGGCGTCAGACGTATCGGTACGCTGTCCAAGACGCGCAATCACCCGATAGCGTTTGTCGGAGTCCAGCAGATACTGGGAAAACTTCGTCGCTTCCCCGAGGCAAATCGGCAACATGCCAGTTGCCAGCGGGTCCAGCGCGCCGGTGTGTCCGGCACGGTTGGCGTTATATATACGTTTCACTTTTTGCAGCGCATCGTTGCTGGACATACCCTGCGGTTTATCCAGCAACAAAACGCCGTTAATGTCGCGACCGCGACGACGAGGACGACTCATTAGTCCTCCTTGCTGTCGTCCGGGTTAACACGACGTTCTTCGTCATGTTTGACCACGCTGGTCACCAGGTTTGACATGCGCATCCCTTCAACCAGCGAGTTGTCGTAGAAGAAGGTCAGTTCCGGCACGATACGCAGGCGCATCGCTTTCCCCAGCAGGCTGCGGATGAAACCAGAAGCTTCCTGCAGCGCTTTGATGCCCGCTTTAACCGCGTCTTCATCTTTGTCGTTGAGGAACGTTACATATACTTTGGCATACGCCAGGTCGCGAGACATTTCGACACCGGAAACGGTGGTCATCATGCCCAGACGAGGATCTTTAATTTCACGCTGCAGGATGAGAGCGATCTCTTTTTGCATTTCCTGCGCTACGCGCTGCGGGCGACCAAATTCTTTCGCCATAATAAATTCTCCTGACAAAAAAGGGGCCATAGCCCCTTTTAAAATTAATCTCAGGTGGAAAGGGCTGTGTAGGCCTGATAAGACGCGCGAGCGTCGCATCAGGCAACGGCTGCCGGATGCGGCGTAAAAGTCTTATCCGGCCTACAACCCAGACAACCTTAAGCGATGGTACGTTGGATTTCGATGATTTCGAATACTTCGATCACATCGCCAGTGCGGACGTCGTTGTAGTTCTTAACGCCGATACCACATTCCATACCGTTACGGACTTCGTTAACGTCATCTTTGAAGCGGCGCAGGGACTCCAGCTCGCCTTCGTAGATAACCACGTTGTCGCGCAGAACGCGGATCGGGTTGTGACGTTTAACCACACCTTCGGTAACCATACAACCTGCGATGGCACCAAATTTCGGTGATTTGAATACGTCACGAACTTCCGCCAGACCGATAATCTGTTGTTTCAGTTCCGGAGACAGCATACCGCTCATTGCCGCTTTCACTTCGTCGATCAGGTTATAGATGACGGAGTAGTAACGCAGATCCAGGCTTTCCGCTTCAATCACTTTACGTGCAGAGGCATCAGCACGTACGTTGAAGCCAACCAGGATGGCATTGGACGCCGCAGCCAGGGTAGCGTCGGTTTCGGTGATACCACCTACGCCAGAACCGATGATCTTCACTTTAACTTCGTCAGTAGACAGTTTCAGCAAGGAGTCGGAGATAGCTTCCACAGAACCCTGTACGTCTGCCTTCAGGACGATATTCACTTCGTGAACTTCGCCTTCGGTCATGTTGGCGAACATGTTCTCGAGTTTAGATTTCTGCTGACGCGCCAGTTTAACTTCGCGGAATTTACCCTGACGATAGAGTGCAACTTCACGCGCTTTCTTCTCGTCACGTACAACGGTAACTTCATCACCCGCAGCCGGAACGCCGGACAGGCCGAGGATTTCCACCGGAATGGACGGACCCGCTTCCAGCACTTCCTGACCCAGTTCGTTGCGCATCGCACGAACACGACCGTATTCGAAGCCACACAGAACGATATCGCCCTTGTGCAGAGTACCTTCACGTACCAGAACGGTAGCAACCGGACCACGACCTTTATCGAGGAAGGATTCGATAACCGCACCGCTCGCCATACCTTTACGTACCGCTTTCAGTTCCAGAACTTCCGCCTGCAGCAGGATAGCGTCCAGCAGCTCATCGATACCAGTACCCGCTTTCGCAGACACATGTACGAACTGGCTTTCACCGCCCCACTCTTCCGGCAGGATGCCGTACTGGGAGAGTTCGTTCTTAACGCGATCCGGATCGGCTTCTGGTTTATCGATCTTGTTCACTGCAACCACCACCGGAACCTGCGCCGCTTTCGCGTGCTGGATTGCTTCGATGGTCTGCGGCATTACGCCGTCGTCGGCAGCAACAACCAGGACTACGATGTCCGTTGCCTGCGCACCACGAGCACGCATTGAAGTAAACGCGGCGTGCCCCGGGGTGTCCAGGAAGGTGATCATGCCGTTTTCAGTTTCAACGTGGTATGCACCAATGTGCTGGGTAATGCCGCCCGCTTCGCCAGAGGCCACTTTCGTTGAACGAATGTAGTCCAGCAGAGAGGTTTTACCGTGGTCAACGTGACCCATGATGGTCACAACCGGCGCGCGCGGTTCAGCCGCTGCACCCGTGTCACGGTCGCTCATTACCGCTTCTTCCAACTCGTTTTCACGACGCAGGATAACTTTGTGGCCCATCTCTTCAGCAACCAGCTGTGCGGTTTCCTGATCGATAACCTGGTTGATGGTTGCCATTGCGCCCAGTTTCATCATCGCTTTGATGACCTGAGAGCCTTTAACCGCCATCTTGTTCGCCAGTTCGCCAACGGTGATGGTTTCGCCGATCACAACGTCACGGTTAACGGCCTGAGCAGGCTTCTGGAAGCCTTGCTGCAGCGAAGAACCTTTACGTTTTCCGCCCTTACCGCCACGTACTGCTGCGCGTGCTTCTTCACGATCAGCTTTTGATTCAGCGTGTTTGTTGCCTTTCTTCGGACGCGCAGCTTTCGCGTTACGACCACGGCCACGGCCGCCTTCGACTTCACGATCGCTTTCGTCTTCTGCCTGGCGAGCATGTTGAGAAGTAGTGACATGATAATCGCTGGAATCTTCAGTCGGTTCCGCGTTATCAGTCCATTTGTTTTCTTCCGCCATACGACGTGCTTCTTCAGCAACGCGACGTGCTTCTTCTTCGAGTTTACGACGCGCTTCTTCTTCGGCTTTACGCTTGAGCTCTGCAGCTTCCTGCTCACGGCGGGCTTTTTCAGCCTGGGCGTTTTTAGTCATATCGTCTTGTTGATTGCTCACTTTGTCTTTTTCCGCAGCTTCACGTTTCGCTTGTTCAGCAGCTTCACGCTTAGCTTGTTCTGCGGCCTCACGTTCAGCTTTTTGTTGCGCCTCGCGTTTAGCCGATTCTTCTGCCTCACGACGGGCTTGCTCTTCCGCTTCACGCTGCGCTTGCTCTTCCGCTGCAAGGCGTTCAGCCTCTTGCGGATCGCGTTTCACAAAGGTGCGTTTCTTGCGGACTTCGATTTGTACCGATTTGCTTTTTCCACCGGTACCAGGAATGTTAAGGGTGCTGCGTGTTTTACGTTGCAGCGTCAATTTGTCCGGGCCTGAATTTTTCTGATTCAGGTGGTCAATCAAAGTCTGTTTCTCTTGTGCAGACACAGAGTCGTCAGCAGACTTCCGGATACCTGCATCAGCAAATTGCTGTACCAGGCGTTCCACGGAGGTCTGTCGCTCTGCGGCCAGCGTTTTAATCGTTACATCTGTCATGCTGTTCCTTCCTGCTACAGTTTATTACGCTTCGTCACCGAACCAGCAAATATTACGGGCAGCCATAATCAGTGCTCCGGCTTTTTCGTCGGTCAACCCTTCGATATCAGCCAGATCATCAATGCCCTGTTCGGCGAGATCTTCCAGCGTACAAACGCCACGGGCGGCCAGTTTGAATGCCAAATCACGATCTACCCCTTCAAGGTTCAGCAGATCGTCAGCCGGTTTGTTATCACCGAGGCTTTCTTCCTGGGCCTGTGCAATGGTGGCCAGTGCATTTTTAGCACGCTCGCGCAGTGCTTCAACGGTCGGCTCATCAAGGCCTTCGATTTCCAACAGCTCTTTCATCGGCACATAGGCCAGTTCTTCCAGCGTCGAGAAACCTTCTTCTACCAGAACAGTCGCGAAGTCTTCGTCGATGTCGAGATATTTGGTGAAGGTGTCGATCGCTGCGTGCGCTTCCGCCTGATGCTTAGCCTGCAGGTCGTCAACGGTCATTACGTTGAGTTCCCAACCGCTCAGCTGCGAAGCCAGACGCACGTTCTGACCGTTACGGCCAATCGCCTGCGCCAGGTTACCGGCTTCAACGGCGATATCCATGGTGTGTTTATCTTCATCCACCACGATAGAAGCAACGTCTGCCGGTGCCATTGCGTTAATCACAAACTGCGCCGGGTTATCATCCCACAGGACGATATCGATACGCTCGCCGCCCAGTTCAGTAGAAACCGCCTGAACACGCGCGCCACGCATACCTACGCAAGCACCTACCGGATCGATACGTTTATCGTTGGTTTTCACCGCGATTTTCGCACGAGAACCCGGGTCGCGAGCCGCTGCTTTAATTTCAATCACTTCTTCGCCGATTTCTGGCACTTCAATACGGAACAGTTCGATCAGCATTTCCGGCTTGGAACGAGTGACGAACAGTTGCGCGCCACGCGCTTCCGGGCGAACGGAATAAAGCACGCCACGAACGCGGTCGCCAGGGCGGAAGTTTTCACGCGGCAGCATATCTTCGCGCAGGATCACGGCTTCAGCGTTGTTGCCCAGATCCAGAGAGATGTTGTCGCGGTTTACTTTTTTCACCACGCCGGTGATGATTTCACCTTCGTGTTCACGGAACTGATCAACCACCATCGCACGTTCGGCTTCACGCACTTTCTGCACGATAACCTGTTTTGCCGTCTGGGTGGTGATACGGTCAAAGGTAACAGACTCAATCTGATCTTCAACGTAATCGCCCAGGTTCAGGCTTTCATCTTCATAACGTGCGGCTTCAAGGGTGATTTCCTTGGTCGGCTGGGTGACTTCATCAACAACTAACCAGCGACGGAAGGTGTCAAAATCACCGCTTTTGCGATCGATCTGTACGCGGACGTCGATCTCTTGTTCATATTTTTTCTTTGTTGCTGTCGCCAGCGCGCTTTCCAATGCTTCGAAAATCTTCTCGCGAGGTAGCGCCTTTTCATTGGATACGGCTTCAACTACAGCCAAAATTTCTTTGTTCATCGCGGGCTTTTCACCTCATCCAGACTATTAAAAGTGGGGAACCAGGTTCGCCTTCTGGATATTACTCAGCGCGAACACTTCATCTTTACCTTCGACGGTAACTGTGATCATTTCACCGTCTACCGCTTTGATAACGCCCTGCCATTTACGACGGTTTTGTACCGCCATACGGAGAACCAGAGTCACCTCTTCTCCGACAAAACGGGCGTAGTGTTCAGCCGTGAACAGTGGGCGATCGAGACCCGGTGAGGAGACTTCCAGGTTATAAGCAACGGTGATGGGATCTTCAACATCCAGCACAGCACTTACCTGGTGGCTCACATCAGCACAATCATCAACATTGATGCCATCTTCACTATCAATATAGATGCGCAGTGTGGATGTGCGACCGCGAATAAATTCGATGCCAACCAGTTCAAAACCCAGGGCCTCAACTGGCGCAGTAATCATCTCTGTTAATTTTTGCTCTAATGTGGACAAGCCCACCCCCAAGACATAAAAAAAGGGCCTAAAGCCCAGTTATTCTGTAGTCAGATAACAAAAAACCCCGATAAATCGGGGCTTTATATAACTGAACCCTATAACCGCAACTGCGGTCTGGAGCACTTTCCAGAAGGATTTTTTCAAATCCCACTACGAAGGCCGAAGTCTTCACAGTATATTTGAAAAAGGACTCTAAGGGAAAGTGGTTGCGGGGGCCGGATTTGAACCGACGACCTTCGGGTTATGAGCCCGACGAGCTACCAGGCTGCTCCACCCCGCGCCTGAAACGTGGCAAATTCTACTCGTTTTGGGTAAAAAATGCAAATACTGCTGGGATTTGGTGTACCGAGACGGGACGTAAAATCTGCAGGCATTATAGTGATCCACGCCACATTTTGTCAACGTTTATTGCTAATCACGTGAATGAATATCCAGTTCACTTTCATTTGTTGAATACTTTTGCCTTCTCCTGCTCTCCCTTAAGCGCATTATTTTACAAAAAACACACTAAACTCTTCCTGTCTCCGATAAAAGATGATTAAATGAAAACTCATTTATTTTGCATAAAAATTCAGTGAGAGCGGAAATCCAGGCTCATCATCAGTTAATTAAGCAGGGTGTTATTTTATGACGACGATTCTCAAGCATCTCCCGGTAGGTCAACGTATTGGTATCGCTTTTTCCGGCGGTCTGGACACCAGTGCCGCACTGCTGTGGATGCGACAAAAGGGAGCGGTTCCTTATGCATATACTGCAAACCTGGGCCAGCCAGACGAAGAGGATTATGATGCGATCCCTCGTCGTGCCATGGAATACGGCGCGGAGAACGCACGTCTGATCGACTGCCGCAAACAACTGGTGGCCGAAGGTATTGCCGCTATTCAGTGTGGCGCATTTCATAACACCACCGGCGGCCTGACCTATTTCAACACAACGCCGCTGGGCCGCGCCGTGACTGGTACCATGCTGGTTGCTGCGATGAAAGAAGATGGCGTGAATATCTGGGGTGACGGTAGCACCTATAAAGGAAACGATATCGAACGTTTCTATCGTTATGGTCTGTTGACCAATGCTGAACTGCAGATTTACAAACCGTGGCTTGATACTGACTTTATTGATGAACTGGGCGGCCGTCATGAGATGTCTGAATTTATGATTGCCTGCGGTTTCGACTACAAAATGTCTGTCGAAAAAGCCTACTCCACAGACTCCAACATGCTTGGTGCAACGCATGAAGCGAAGGATCTGGAATACCTCAACTCCAGCGTCAAAATCGTCAACCCGATTATGGGCGTGAAATTCTGGGATGAGAGCGTGAAGATCCCGGCAGAAGAAGTCACAGTACGCTTTGAGCAAGGTCATCCGGTGGCGCTGAACGGTAAAACCTTTAGCGACGACGTAGAAATGATGCTGGAAGCTAACCGCATCGGCGGTCGTCACGGCCTGGGCATGAGCGACCAGATTGAAAACCGTATCATCGAAGCGAAAAGCCGTGGTATTTACGAAGCTCCGGGGATGGCACTGCTGCACATTGCGTATGAACGCCTGTTGACCGGTATTCACAACGAAGACACCATTGAGCAGTATCACGCGCATGGTCGTCAGTTGGGCCGTCTGCTGTACCAAGGGCGTTGGTTTGACTCCCAGGCGCTGATGCTGCGTGACTCTCTGCAACGCTGGGTTGCCAGCCAGATCACTGGTGAAGTTACTCTGGAGCTGCGCCGCGGGAACGATTATTCAATCCTGAATACCGTCTCAGAGAACCTGACCTACAAGCCAGAGCGTCTGACGATGGAAAAAGGCGACTCGGTGTTCTCGCCAGATGATCGTATCGGTCAATTGACCATGCGTAACCTGGATATCACCGATACCCGCGAGAAACTTTTCGGTTATGCCAAAACTGGCCTCCTCTCCTCCTCTGCCGCTTCAGGCGTGCCGCAGGTGGAGAATCTGGAAAATAAAGGCCAGTAATTCGACATCAACCCTGCCCTTCAGGGGTGGGGTTACCTTGCTTATCCTCTGTAAACTCCTTTCTGAGCATCACATAATCGAAAACATCATGGTTTGCATCCACAACCCGTGAGTCTCCTTTATAGTGTGCAATCACTTCCTCCAGCGTTTTCGGTTGTTCCGGCTTTGTTACCCCCATCCACGCATTAATCAGGTAATTATTGTAAGCTGTGGAAAAGATGTTGTTTTCCGTTGTGCGATCCACGCCATCCCCAAGAACGGGGCTATACCAGATAAACATCGGGACATGATATGCCTGCTGGCTAGCCTCCCTGCCTCCATGAAAATAGACGTTCTTCTTCGTAGGGTCACGTTCCAGGCCGTGGTCGGCAAAATACATGACCGAGGCGCGGCGATCTTTTAATAATTCAAAAATCTGACCTAGCAAACTATCTGTGTAATGAATGGAGTTGTCATAGCAGGCATCCTGATCGTCCTGCGGTTGAAACACGGCGCTGGATTGCGGATAGGCGCTACAAGCCGGTTCATGGCTTCCATTTAAATGAAGAACAATCAGTTTCTTTTGCTGCGTCTTTTGCTTTAACGCTTGCGATAAATGCGGCAACAACAATTCATCAAATCCTCTGACATAAACTGTTTCCATGGCGCGCATGGCGATACTGGTAACTGCTGTACCATTCTGCCGAAAAGCGGATTGCGAGCTTAGCCAGAAAGTCTGAAATCCTGCTTGATTAGCCATATTAATAATGTTGTCCGGGTAATTATGAATGTCATGACTCAAAACGGAATCAGCAGTTAAAGAAAGAGGAACCGACAGCGCAGTGTAAGGTGCACCGCTTATTGCTTGATTAAACAGTTTGATCTGTTTTCTTTGTGCTTCGACTTGCGGTGTCGTAGAGCGTGTATATCCATACAAAGACATATTGTCGACACGTACAGACTCCCCCACAATCAACACGTAGGTATCAATACCTGTATCCCTGACTGATAATTGAAAATACGGCACCGTGTTTGCAATTGAGAGTAATCTTTGATGCTCTTTCGCTGCTAAAGCAAAATAATTGAGATTGAAAAACGGTGTATAGGTAGCAAATCGCGACGCTAGTATATATGGACTGAACGCTTTTTTATTTTTTGCATCTTTATAAGCAAATTGACAAGCGGAAAATAAACTGCCCGAAATGACAATCAGCAATAATATTCCTGTCACTTTTTTCGTCGGCAAGGAAACATCATATTTTATTATTACTGCAAAAAAAAGAAGGGATAAAAAGGCAAAAGCACATAGATAAGGGATATACATCCCCAGCATTTTGACAACTTCATCCGGATCACTCTGCAGCACGCTAATCGCAAATCCATCATTGAAAGTTGTACCAAAGGTACACCATGAATAGAGGCTAATACTCATGTCTGCCGCTGTCAGTAACACAAATGGTGCGGCAACAAGCAGGCGAAGCGGAAGGGATGATATACGTTTAACAACCAGGATGGTCAGAACGAAAAACAGCAATCGCTGAACCATATGCGCTCCGGAAGAGGCGACTAAGTTCGTAATACCAAAAACAATAACACAAAGATACAACAACCAATGAGATTTAAAACTTCTAACAAATTTGTTGAATACTGTCATCCAGAAATCCAAGTTCACAACCAATATAAACAATTATCAACAATGTTCAATTTTATATCAGACATGTTTTTCAACTCTGATCCATATCAGACCGAAACACTGTTAGTTTTTTCTTTTTAAATGATGCGGCCATTGTTCTCAGTAATTAAATAACATTATCAATGCGTCTCTAAACATTACGCAGAACGTAGCCATCAGTAGTTATACTGACAGGAGCAGGATGGTTTATCGAGAAGTAAACATATCCGTATTCGTACCGGAACTGGAGTTGACACAATAAAGTGCCAATTATGTCAGCAGAAGGGAAAAGTTTATAACTAAGGCGTACCGATACCATCGTTTCAAAGTACCAGCTACGAGTAAAGCAACTGGACGAGATACAGATACCTGACAACCATTCCTCAGACCAGGACCAAAACGAAAAAAGACGCTTTTCAGCGTCTCTTTTCTGGAATTTGGTACCGAGGACGGGACTTGAACCCGTAAGCCCTATTGGGCACTACCACCTCAAGGTAGCGTGTCTACCAATTCCACCACCTCGGCACGGATACTACTTTTTAGTTCGGGATATCGCTGGTCGGCTTAGCCGGAGCAGCTGGCTGAGTTTGTTCGGTTTTCGCCGGCGCACTCAGGTTTTCCCATTCGCTACCTTTATTGGTTTTATTGCTATTGATGTTACCCAGCACCAGACTGATGATGAAGAATAACGTTGCCAGCAGCGCCGTCATGCGGGTCATGAAGTTACCAGAACCACTTGAACCAAACAGCGTAGCGGAAGCGCCTGCTCCGAAGGAGGCTCCCATATCAGCGCCTTTACCTTGCTGCAGCATGATCAGACCAACAAGGCCAATTGCCACAATAAGGAAAACTACTAAAAGAGCTTCGTACATAATCAACCTGTTCCTTGCGGAGTTGCCGCGTACCAATGCTTCAACCAATAAAGCGGGAGTTTTTAATCTTTCCCACTGAAGCGGGTGTGAATACTAACCAAAGCGAATGACCTTCGCAAGGGCAATTTTATTGCATTGTATCAACTGCGGAAAAAAACAGCAAAACCGATGTGTTCGCCGAGAAAAAAGGCGACAATCGCCGCCTTTTTAGCCAGTTATCTAACGCTTTAAACGGCTTTTACTGCATCGGCGATACGGTGTGCAAATTCAGTTACCTGCGCTTCGTCTTCACCTTCTACCATCACGCGAATTAACGGCTCGGTGCCAGATTTACGCAGCAAAACGCGTCCACGGCTACCCAGCGCAGCTTCAACCTCTGCGGTCACGGCTTTAACTGACTCATGCTCAAGCGGATCGCCGCTACCTGCGGTGTAACGCACGTTAACCAGAATCTGCGGGAACATTTTCATGCCGCTGCAAAGGTCGTGCAGGCTCATATGGTTACGTGCCATCGCCGCCAGCACCTGCAAACCAGCAACGATGCCGTCACCGGTAGTGGTTTTATCCAGCAGGATCACATGACCGGAATTCTCTGCACCGATACGCCAGCCTTTCTCCTGCATTTTTTCCAGTACGTAGCGGTCACCCACTTTCGCGCGCGCAAATGGAATTCCTAACTGTTTCAGCGCCAGTTCAAGCCCCATGTTGCTCATCAATGTACCCACAGCGCCACCACGCAGCTGGCCCTGACGAAGACCTTCACGCGCGATGATATACATGATCTGATCGCCATCGACTTTATTGCCTTCATGGTCAACCATAATCACGCGATCGCCGTCGCCGTCGAAGGCAATACCGAGATCCGCTTTTTCAGCCAGCACACGAGCCTGGAGCGCGCGAACGTCGGTAGCCCCCACTTCGGCATTGATGTTTACACCGTTCGGCTCACAACCGATAGCGATAACGTTCGCTCCCAGTTCACGCAGCACGTTCGGCGCGATGTGATAAGTCGCACCGTTTGCACAATCCACCACAATCTTCAGTTCACTGAGGCTAAGTTCGTTTGGGAACGTGGCTTTGCAAAACTCGATATAGCGACCCGCAGCATCAACGATACGGCTGGCTTTACCCAGTTCTGCCGAATCAACGCAGCTGATCTCTTTTTCCATTTCCGCTTCGATGGCTTCTTCAACTGCATCCGGTAGTTTGGTGCCGTCGATAGAGAAAAATTTAATGCCATTATCGTAGAACGGGTTATGCGATGCAGATATCACAATTCCGGCCTCTGCGCGGAAGGTACGCGTCAGATAAGCCACGGCCGGTGTTGGCATCGGGCCAGTGAAGAGTGCGGAAAGGCCCGCAGCCGCCAGACCCGCTTCAAGTGCTGACTCCAGCATATAGCCAGAAATACGCGTGTCTTTACCAATAATGATCTTACGGGAGCCGTGGCGCGCCAGCACTTTACCCGCGGCCCAACCCAGCTTAAGCACAAAATCAGGGGTGATCGGCGCATCCCCTACACGACCACGAATCCCATCGGTACCGAAATATTTACGATTACTCATAGCGTTTGTTTTCCTTTGCAGACAGAGTGGCTTCCACCACCCGCATCGCTTCTACGGTTTCTTTGACGTCATGAACACGAATGATATGCGCGCCTTGCATAGCGGCAATCACCGCACAAGCCAGACTACCGCTCAGACGCTCGGACGGCCCCACGTTCAGCAGCTGCCCAATCATCGATTTTCGTGACATACCCACCAACAGCGGCAGGTTGAAATGGTGAAATTCAGCCAGGCGCGCCAGTAATGAATAGTTATGGGAGAGATTTTTACCGAAACCGAATCCGGGGTCGAGCAACAATTTCTCTTTTGCGATACCCGCCTGCTCGCAACGTGCTATTTGCTCAATAAAATAGCGATTCACTTCTGCAAAGACATCGTCATACTTCGGGGCTTCCTGCATGGTCTTTGGATTTCCCTGCATATGCATCAGACAAACCGGTAAACCGGTTTCTGCAGCTGCCTCCAGAGCCCCTGGTTCGGAAAGGGAGCGGATATCGTTAATAATGTGAGCGCCAACTTTCGCTGACTCACGGATGACTTCTGGTTTGGATGTATCGACCGAGATCCAGACTTCGAAGCGTTGAGCAATTGCCTCAACCACAGGAATAACACGTTGCAACTCTTCTTCAACGCTAACTTCCGCCGCTCCTGGGCGCGTGGACTCGCCACCAACGTCAATGATCGTCGCGCCAGCGTTGATCATCAGATTCGCATGTTTCACCGCATCTATCAGCGAGTTATGCGTGCCGCCATCCGAGAAGGAATCAGGCGTGACGTTGAGGATCCCCATTACGTGAGGATGGCTAAGGTCCAGTGAAGTGCCCTGGGCAAAGAGTTTCATGGTGTTATCCCTGGTATGAATTGATAAGAAAAAACCCCGGAGCACGCCCCGGGGTTTTCGGTACAAATACAGTCATCTGATGCGGGAACTTACTTGTCGCCTAACTGCTCTGACATGGTGTTACCCGGGTTCGGCGTACGCGGTTCATCAACCGGACGCGGAGCCTTTGGGCTACCATTGTCGCCAGAATTGTTAGAAGCGCCTGGTTCTTCCCAGCCCGCTGGCGGACGTACATCGCGACGTGCCATCAGGTCATCAATCTGCGGTGCGTCGATAGTCTCATATTTCATGAGAGCATCTTTCATCGCATGCAGAATATCCATATTGTCGGTCAGAAGCTGACGCGCACGATTATAGTTACGCTCGATCAGTGCTTTCACTTCCTGGTCGATGATACGTGCAGTTTCATCGGACATATGTTTCGCTTTCGCTACGCTACGGCCGAGGAACACTTCACCTTCTTCTTCCGCGTACAGCAGTGGCCCCAATTTCTCAGAGAAGCCCCACTGAGTCACCATGTTACGTGCCAGATTGGTCGCAACTTTAATATCGTTGGATGCACCGGTAGAAACATGTTCCGGCCCGTAGATGATCTCTTCTGCCAGACGACCACCGTACAGCGTAGAAATCTGGCTTTCCAGTTTCTGACGGCTGGCGCTGATTGCGTCGCCCTCAGGCAAGAAGAAAGTCACACCCAGCGCACGACCGCGTGGGATAATCGTCACTTTGTGCACCGGATCGTGTTCCGGCACCAGGCGACCGATAATCGCGTGACCCGCTTCGTGGTAAGCCGTCGATTCTTTCTGCGCTTCCGTCATCACCATGGAGCGACGTTCCGCACCCATCATGATTTTGTCTTTCGCTTTCTCGAACTCAACCATCGACACAACGCGTTTGTTGCCACGAGCAGCGAACAGTGCCGCTTCGTTTACCAGGTTCGCCAGGTCAGCACCGGAGAAACCAGGAGTACCACGGGCAATGATTGCCGCGTCGATATCGGGTGCCAATGGTACGCGACGCATGTGAACTTTCAGGATCTGCTCACGACCGCGAACATCTGGCAAGCCAACCACAACCTGACGGTCGAAACGGCCAGGACGCAGCAGCGCCGGGTCGAGAACGTCCGGACGGTTAGTTGCGGCGATAACGATGATACCTTCGTTACCTTCGAAGCCATCCATCTCAACCAGCATCTGGTTCAGAGTCTGTTCACGTTCATCGTGACCACCGCCCAGACCTGCGCCACGCTGGCGGCCTACGGCGTCGATTTCATCGATAAAGATGATACACGGTGCCGCTTTCTTCGCCTGTTCGAACATGTCACGAACACGGGATGCACCCACACCGACGAACATTTCTACGAAGTCAGAACCGGAGATAGTAAAGAACGGAACTTTCGCTTCGCCTGCAATCGCTTTCGCCAGCAGCGTTTTACCGGTACCCGGAGGACCGACCATCAGGACGCCTTTCGGGATCTTACCGCCGAGTTTCTGGAAGCGGCTCGGCTCGCGCAGATACTCAACCAGTTCAGCAACTTCTTCTTTTGCTTCGTCGCAGCCCGCAACGTCAGCAAAGGTCGTTTTGATCTGATCTTCCGTCAGCATGCGCGCTTTGCTCTTACCAAACGACATGGCACCTTTGCCACCGCCGCCCTGCATTTGACGCATGAAGAAGATCCAGACACCAATCAGCAACAGCATCGGGAACCAGGAGATGAAGATAGAAGCCAGCAGGCTTGGTTCTTCAGGCGGTTCACCGACAACCTTGACGTTCTTGGTCAACAGGTTATCCAGTAATTTCGGATCCTGAACCGGAATGTAAGTGGTATAACGGTTACTATCTTTCTTGGTAACGTTGATTTCACGTCCGTTGATACGCGCTTCACGAACCTGGTCGTTATTGACCTCTTGTAGGAAGGTAGAGTAATCCACCTTACGGCCATTAGACTCGCTGGGCCCAAAGCTCTGGAATACTGACATCAGCACAACGGCAATGACCAGCCAGAGTATTAGGTTTTTCGCCATGTCACTCAAGGGATTAACCTCTTATTACAACTGTGTTAAAAACAGCGTCAGGATACTCTATATCCAGCATCTTTCAAACTTTCGTCTGAAATCTCCCGGTTAGGGTTTACGCCCGGTCGCTACAATATACACTTCCCGCGAACGTGCGCGAGAAGAGTCCGGCTTACGAACTTTGACCTTCGTAAACAGGGAGCGAATTTCCCTTAGATACTCATCGAAACCTTCGCCCTGGAACACCTTCACTACAAAACTTCCACCTGGCGCTAATACATCACGACACATTTCTAGCGCCAGTTCCACCAGATACATGGCACGGGGGATATCCACCGCCGGTGTTCCGCTCATGTTTGGTGCCATATCGGACATGACAACCTGGACTTTGCTGTCGCCAACGCGCTCCAGCAGTGCTTTCATCACCAGTTCATCACGAAAATCGCCCTGAAGAAAGTCCACACCAACGATAGGATCCATAGGTAAAAGATCGCAAGCGATGATGCGGCCTTTGCCGCCAATTTGGGTGACCACATATTGTGACCAACCACCCGGAGCAGCACCAAGGTCGACAACCGTCATTCCCGGTTTAAAGAGTTTGTCACTTTGCTGTATTTCATCAAGTTTAAACCAGGCACGGGAACGTAACCCCTTTTTCTGTGCCTGTTGAACATATTTATCGCTAAAGTGTTCCTGAAGCCAGCGGCTGGAGCTGGCAGAACGCTTCTTACCTGTCATTTAACTTTCCCATTGGGATAACTCATCGTAACCAATTGCGTAAATTTTTACGCGCCTATTTGGCGATATATGGGAGATGGCGGTAGAATGACCCGTTTTCAATCCCAACGTAAGCAAAAAATACGATGAATCTGAGTACTAAACAAAAACAGCACCTGAAAGGTCTGGCACATCCGCTCAAGCCAGTTGTTCTGCTTGGCAGTAATGGTTTGACCGAAGGGGTGCTGGCCGAGATTGAACAAGCGTTAGAGCACCATGAACTCATCAAGGTGAAAATCGCCACCGAAGATCGCGAAACTAAAACCTTGATCGTGGAAGCTATCGTACGCGAAACCGGCGCCTGTAATGTACAGGTCATCGGTAAAACGCTGGTGCTTTATCGCCCAACTAAAGAACGTAAAATCTCGCTGCCACGCTAAGATTATCCTAAAGTTACACACATTTGCTGTGTAAAACGAGGGGTTTTCCGCAGGCAGGAGAGCAAAATGCCACGCTCTGTTCGTTGATAAAAGGCCGCATAGCGGCCTTTTTCCTTTCTTTACAATACATCAACATCTTGAGTATTGGGTAATTCTTACAGGTATTCCACCTTAATTACTTCAAATTCTACTTCGCCGCCCGGCGTTTTGATGACCACAACATCATCTTCTTCTTTGCCGATCAGGCCACGAGCAATAGGCGAGTTTACAGAAATCAGGTTTTGTTTAAAGTCAGCTTCGTCATCGCCAACGATGCGATAAGTCTGTTCTTCGTCAGAATCCAGATTCAGCACCGTTACGGTAGCACCAAAAATAACGCGCCCATTGTTGGGCATTTTGGTGACATCAATCACCTGCGCGTTCGACAGCTTGGCTTCGATGTCTTTGATACGGCCTTCGCAGAAGCCCTGCTGTTCACGAGCTGCGTGGTATTCGGCGTTTTCTTTCAGGTCGCCATGCTCACGCGCTTCCGCGATAGCAGCAATGATTTCAGGACGGCGCACAGATTTCAGAAAATCCAGCTCTTCGCGTAATTTTTCAGCGCCGCGTAAGGTCATCGGAATAGCTTGCATTTGTTATACCTCTTGAATATTCCTGATGGGGCAAGTCTTCACCCACCCCGGCTGTTCGGCCTGCCCGGCATAACTCCTCACCGGGACCAGAAGCAAAAAAATACCGACCCGGGTACAAGTCCCAGGTCAGCTACAATTCACATTTTGATAGTCATTTTACCCTGAAGTTCCCGAAGGGTCATCGTTTACTTTATAGGGCGTTGCGCCGTAGTATGACGGCTCGATTCCAGGTTGTTAGCGCGAGATTATGCGATTTTCCAGATTTATCATCGGATTGACCAGCTGTATAGCGTTCAGTGTTCAGGCCGCAAATGTTGATGAGTACATTACTCAACTCCCCGCTGGTGCCAACCTTGCCCTGATGGTGCAAAAAGTCGGCGCGTCGGCCCCCGCTATTGATTACCACAGTCAGCAGATGGCGCTGCCCGCCAGTACGCAGAAAGTGATTACTGCACTGGCGGCGTTGATTCAACTCGGCCCCGATTTTCGTTTTACCACGACGCTTGAAACCAAAGGCAATGTGGAAAACGGCGTACTTAAGGGTGACTTAGTGGCGCGATTTGGTGCCGATCCGACGTTAAGACGTCAGGATATTCGCAATATGGTCGCGACTTTGAAAAAATCTGGCGTCAACCAAATCGATGGCAATGTGTTGATAGATACCTCCATTTTCGCCAGCCACGATAAAGCCCCCGGCTGGCCATGGAATGACATGACACAATGCTTTAGCGCTCCGCCTGCCGCCGCCATAGTTGACCGCAACTGTTTCTCCGTCTCGCTCTATAGTGCCCCAAAACCTGGTGATATGGCTTTTATACGCGTGGCATCTTATTACCCCGTTACGATGTTCAGCCAGGTACGCACCCTCCCCCGTGGTTCTGCCGAAGCGCAATACTGCGAGCTGGATGTGGTGCCAGGCGACCTGAACCGCTTTACGCTGACCGGATGCCTGCCACAACGTTCTGAGCCGCTCCCGTTGGCTTTTGCCGTGCAGGATGGTGCCAGCTATGCTGGAGCAATTCTGAAAGATGAGTTAAAACAGGCAGGTATCACCTGGAGCGGAACACTGCTGCGTCAGACGCAGGTTAACGAACCCGGAACGGTAGTTGCCAGTAAACAGTCGGCCCCGTTGCACGATCTGCTTAAGATTATGCTGAAAAAGTCGGACAACATGATTGCCGATACGGTTTTCCGCATGATCGGCCATGCGCGCTTCAATGTGCCTGGAACATGGCGGGCCGGGTCGGACGCCGTGCGTCAGATCCTGCGCCAGCAAGCCGGTGTCGATATTGGAAATACCATTATTGCCGATGGTTCAGGGCTTTCGCGGCATAACCTGATTGCTCCCGCCACCATGATGCAGGTGCTGCAATACATTGCCCAACACGACAATGAACTTAACTTTATCTCTATGCTGCCGCTGGCGGGCTATGACGGCTCTTTGCAGTACCGTGCAGGTCTGCATCAGGCGGGCGTGGATGGAAAAGTCTCAGCGAAAACCGGTTCGTTGCAGGGGGTATATAACCTGGCGGGATTCATTACCACAGCGAGCGGGCAACGAATGGCGTTTGTGCAATATCTTTCTGGCTATGCAGTAGAACCGGCGGATCAGCGTAATCGCCGTATTCCGTTGGTACGTTTTGAAAGCCGTTTGTATAAAGATATTTACCAGAACAATTAGTCTAAAGAGAAACCCCGGCACATGGCCGGGGTTTTGCTGATTAACGCTTGTAAATGAACTCAACGCCTTCTTCGTCGTCTTCGTCCCAGTCGTCATCCCAGTCTTCATCATCCTCTTCAGCAATCTCTTCAAGCTGCTGGCGATGATAATCATCCCACATGAATTCGACTTTCTCTGGCTGTTTCGCTTCTTCAGCCTGCACGACCGGGTTTTCAATGATAAAGGTCATCACATCCCAGCAGAGATCTTTCACGCCCAGTCCGCTCGCCGCAGAGATCAGATAATATTTATCTTCCCAACCCAGCGCCTCAGCGATCGCTTTCGCTTTCTCTTCGGCTTCTGCCTTATCCAGCAGGTCGATCTTGTTGAAGACTAACCAACGCGGTTTCGCCGCCAGATCCTGGCTGTATTTTTCCAGCTCGCTGATAATAATACGCGCGTTTTCAACCGGATCGGTGCCGTCAATCGGATCGATATCGATGAGGTGCAACAGAACGCGGCAACGCTCCAGGTGCTTCAGGAAGCGAATGCCCAGACCTGCGCCTTCTGCAGCGCCTTCAATCAGTCCTGGAATATCGGCAACAACGAAGCTCTTTTCGTTGTCCATTCGTACCACACCAAGACTTGGCACCAGAGTGGTAAACGGATAATCCGCCACTTTCGGTTTAGCCGCCGATACCGCGCGAATAAAGGTCGATTTACCCGCGTTTGGCATCCCCAACATACCGACGTCAGCCAGCAGCATCAGCTCCAGCAGCAGCTCACGCTTATCACCCGGCGTACCGTTGGTTTTCTGCCGTGGTGTACGGTTAACGGACGATTTGAAACGGGTATTGCCCAGACCGTGCCAGCCGCCCTTAGCAACCAGCAGACGCTGACCGTGTTTGGTCATATCGCCCATGGTTTCACCGGTACCCTGGTCGATTACACGCGTACCTACCGGTACTTTAATCGTGACGTCTTTACCGCGCTTACCGGTACAGTCTCGGCTTGCACCGTTCTGACCGCGCTCTGCACGGAAAGATTTTTCAAAACGATAATCGATAAGCGTGTTCAGGTTCTCGTCGGCTTCCATCCATACGTCACCACCATCACCGCCGTCGCCGCCATCCGGGCCGCCTTTCGGAATATACTTTTCGCGGCGGAAGCTCACGCAACCATTACCGCCATCACCTGCAACGACCAGAATCGATGCCTCATCAACAAACTTCATTTTATTCTCCGTAAATCATTCGCCTGCGCGGGGTTGCGATACCACCGTTGTATGCTTACGTAATCCGCCCCAAATACGATGACCAATGGCGGAATACATCGCGCCCGCAACCACGACAAACGCACCGAGATAACCTAAAAGGTTTAACATCGGTCTGGCGAAGAAATCGGGCCAGGCCAGTGATAAAAGATCTGAAAAAAACAGCGTAAACAGTGGGGTGAGCGTGATGATCGCGCTCACCTGCGCTGCCTGCCAGCGAGCCATCGCTTCCGCCAGGGCGCCATATCCTACCAATGTATTCAGTCCGCAAAAAATTAAACATGCGAGCTGCCAGTGGCTAAGCTGCGCTATCACTCCAGGATTTGCCAGAGGGAAGAGCGCAATTGTACATAAAGTGTACAGTAAAAACAGGATCTGCGGTGAGGCCAGACGACGCAATAAAACCTTTTGCGCCACGCCATAACTCACCCAAACCGTCGCCGCACCGACCCCAAAGATAACTCCCCAGGTGTAATCGGTGAGCTTTGTAAATATCTCGACCAGACTGGTGTTAAAAAACATCACCAGGCCGCTCAGGAGCATCAATGCCCCTACAACCTGAGTACTGCGCATTTTCTCTTTCAGGATAAATACGCTGGCAACCATCATGCCAACTGGCGAGAGTTGCCCAATTACCTGCGAAGCGGTCGGACTCAGGTATTGCAAGGATGAGCTGAACAGGATGAAGTTCCCAAACAGCCCGGCAGTCGCCACTGCTAACAAAATCAACCAGCGTGGCTTACGAAACACGCGTAATGGCGGCAACCGCTTCTTCACCGCAAGAATGGCACCAAGGCCAATACTCGCCATCAAGAAACGGTAAAACACGATTGTCGGAGGTTCCATCACCTCCAGCACCTGCTTCATTGCGATTGGCAACGCCCCCCAGCAAATTGCTGTGGTGAGCGCCAAAAGAATGCCAATGCCTGCCTGCTGCTTCATACCGTATTCCCTGCAAAGCGCATATGCGGATTAACGTCGCACCATGCGCATTTTTACCGGTTATCGAATGTAAAAAGCCCCGCAACGTGTTGCGGGGCTTTCATCCGTTACCGGGACGCGAAAAACTTATTCAGCTTCGATGCTGATAAATTTACGGTTTTTCGGGCCTTTAACTTCGAATTTCACTTTACCGTCTGCTTTAGCAAACAGAGTGTGGTCACGACCGCAACCTACGTTAGCGCCAGCGTGGAATTTGGTACCACGTTGACGAACGATGATGCTACCCGCCAGAACGGATTCGCCACCGAAACGCTTAACGCCCAGGCGTTTAGCTTCTGAATCGCGACCGTTACGTGTGGAGCCGCCAGCCTTTTTATGTGCCATTTGAAATCTCTCCTCAGGTCTTAGGCGCTGATGCCAGTAATTTTCACATCAGTGAACCACTGACGATGGCCCTGCTGCTTACGATAGTGTTTACGACGACGAAACTTAACGATTTTAACTTTCTCGCCACGACCGTGAGCAACAACTTCAGCTTTGATTACGCCGCCATCAACGAAAGGAACGCCGATTTTGACTTCTTCACCGTTTGCGATCATCAGCACTTCAGCGAACTCAACAGTTTCGCCAGTTGCGATGTCCAGCTTTTCCAGGCGAACGGTCTGACCTTCGCTTACTCGGTGTTGTTTACCACCACTTTGGAAAACCGCGTACATATAAAACTCCGCTTCCGCGCACACCTTTTCAATGATTCAGAGTGCGCTATAAATATTCACAATAGGGCGCGAATATTACGCAAAACGCACGCCTTTGACAAGTGCTACAGTCAATACACGAAGAAAAAAAACACAACTTGTACGGTAACGTTTATCTGTGCCATTTTTTCAGTACAATCACCCTATATTCCTAACCATAAACCCTAAGTTGCCTTTGTTCACAGTAAGGTAATCGGGGCGAAAAGCCCGGCTTTTGCGATGAATTTAGAAAAAATCAATGAGTTAACCGCGCAAGATATGGCGGGTGTTAATGCGGCAATCCTTGAGCAGCTTAATTCCGACGTCCAACTGATCAATCAGTTAGGCTATTACATCGTCAGCGGCGGCGGTAAACGTATTCGTCCGATGATTGCTGTACTGGCTGCACGAGCTGTTGGCTATGAGGGAAATGCGCATGTCACCATTGCTGCCCTGATCGAGTTTATCCACACGGCGACTCTGCTACACGACGACGTTGTGGATGAATCAGATATGCGCAGGGGTAAAGCTACCGCCAACGCCGCATTTGGCAATGCCGCCAGCGTGCTGGTAGGCGATTTTATTTATACCCGCGCGTTCCAGATGATGACCAGCCTCGGTTCACTCAAAGTGCTGGAAGTCATGTCAGAAGCCGTAAACGTCATCGCAGAAGGTGAAGTTCTGCAACTGATGAACGTTAACGATCCGGACATCACTGAAGAAAACTACATGCGCGTTATCTATAGCAAAACCGCGCGTCTGTTTGAGGCTGCCGCGCAGTGTTCCGGGATTCTGGCTGGCTGTACGCCGGAGGAGGAGAAAGGCCTGCAGGATTATGGGCGCTATCTCGGCACTGCTTTCCAGTTGATCGACGATTTACTCGATTACAATGCCGATGGCGAACAGTTAGGTAAAAACGTCGGCGACGATCTGAACGAAGGTAAACCGACGCTGCCGCTGCTGCATGCAATGCATCATGGCACACCAGAACAGGCACAGATGATTCGTACCGCCATCGAACAGGGTAACGGTCGCCATCTTCTGGAACCGGTTCTGGAAGCAATGAACGCTTGTGGATCTCTTGAATGGACGCGTCAGCGTGCCGAGGAAGAAGCAGACAAAGCCATCGCAGCGTTACAGGTGCTCCCGGACACCCCTTGGCGAGAAGCACTCATCGGCCTCGCGCACATCGCTGTTCAACGCGATCGTTAATCCCCTCCCCTCATCCCGCGCAGCGCGCGGGATGATTCCAGTAAATTCCATAAAAACACTTATTCAGCTCTATAACACCTGAAAAATAGGGCCGTACATCTTTATATATTCTGAATATTCACACTCTTTACAGGAACTTTTTAGAGCAATAGGCCATCAGGAGTATAGTGATGCTCGACAGAAGAAGTGTTCTGAATGAAAGCGACTAACTTAAGGAGTGAGGAAAGATGGAAAGTAATTTCATTGACTGGCATCCCGCTGACATCATTGCGGGTTTGCGCAAGAAGGGAACGTCAATGGCGGCGGAATCTCGCAGAAATGGTTTGAGTTCCTCAACGCTGGCGAACGCATTATCGCGCCCCTGGCCGAAAGGAGAGATGATTATTGCGAAAGCCCTGGGAACTGACCCCTGGATTATCTGGCCATCTCGCTACCATGATCCGCAGACCCATGAGTTTATCGACAGAACGCAGTTGATGCGTAGCTACACTAAACCGAAAAAATGAGTGGTCTGGCGGTAGCCCCGCGAACGGGGCTGCCAGCTCTCAGACAATTACTCGCCTTTCACACGCTCAATATTTGCACCTAAAGCGCGCAGTTTGTCTTCAATGCGTTCGTAGCCACGATCGATGTGATAAATACGATCAACTACCGTCGTCCCTTCCGCAATACAGCCAGCCAGCACCAGGCTTGCTGATGCACGTAGATCGGTTGCCATAACCTGTGCGCCAGAAAGTTTTTCAACACCGTGACAAATAACGGTATTGCTTTCGATTTCGGCGTGCGCGCCCATACGGCTCAGCTCTGGCACATGCATAAAGCGGTTTTCAAAGACCGTTTCGGTGATGAAGCCGGTCCCTTCTGCCACCAGGTTCAACAGTGTGAACTGGGCCTGCATATCGGTCGGGAATGCCGGATGCGGCGCAGTACGTACGTTAACAGCCTTCGGACGTTTGCCATGCATATCCAGGCTAATCCAGTCTTCGCCGACTTCGATGTCCGCTCCAGCGTCACGCAGTTTCGCCAGCACGGCGTCCAGAGTATCTGGCTGCGCGTTACGGCAGATAATTTTGCCGCGAGAGATCGCCGCCGCCACCAGGAAAGTACCGGTTTCGATACGATCCGGTAGCACGCGATAGACACCGCCGCCTAAACGTTCCACACCTTCGATGACGATACGATCGGTGCCCTGACCGCTAATTTTCGCACCCAGCGTAATCAGGAAGTTCGCGGTATCGACGATTTCCGGTTCACGCGCTGCGTTTTCAATAATCGTGGTGCCTTCGGCCAGGGTTGCAGCACACATGATAGTCACCGTTGCGCCAACGCTGACTTTATCCATCACGATATGTGCGCCTTTCAGACGACCATCGACGGAAGCTTTAACGTAACCTTCTTCCAGTTTGATGGTCGCGCCTAATTGTTCGAGGCCAGAAATGTGTAGATCAACCGGACGTGCACCAATCGTACAACCGCCAGGCAGTGAAACTTGCCCCTGACCAAAGCGCGCTACCAGCGGCCCCAGCGCCCAGATAGAAGCACGCATGGTTTTAACCAGATCGTAAGGTGCGCAGAATACATTAACGTCGCGGGCATCAATATGCACAGAACCATTACGTTCTACTTTCGCACCCAGCTGGCTTAGCAGCTTCATTGATGTATCGACGTCTTTTAGTTTCGGGACGTTCTGGATCTCTACCGGTTCTTCCGCCAGTAGTGCGGCAAAAAGGATAGGCAGAGCAGCATTTTTAGCGCCGGAAATTGTGACTTCGCCCTGGAGCTTCGTTGGCCCCTGAACACGAAATTTATCCATTTAGTTTGTTCTCAGTTAACAATTCATATCCGCTACCGGCGAATCGCCCATAGCTCAAAAGCCGTTCAGTTTGCGATCGCGCGCCCACTCCGCAGGGGTATACGCTTTGATCGACACAGCATGAATGCGGTTATCCGCAATATATTCCATCAGCGGGCCATAGACCGTCTGCTGTTTTTTAACCCGACTCATGCCGTCAAACAACTCACCCACGGCAATAACCTGAAAGTGGCTGCCATCGCCGGAAACGTGGACTTCCTGGAGGGAGAGAGCGTTCATCAACACGCTCTGAATTTCATTATTTTCCATGGGATCTTCAATCATCAGTTAATAAACCAGCGAAACATCTTAGAGCAAAGTTGCGCTGGCATAAATAAGCAAAAAGCCTCGCTGATAAATCAGACAAGGCTCGACTTGCAGGCAGGTTTGCCGGACAGGCGGTTAACGCCATATCCGGCCTGAAAAAATTTAACGAGGCAGAACATCAGCAGGCAAATTATACAATTTCGCCAGGGTATACACTTTGTCGTTTACCCCCTGAAGCGTCACGTTGTTGCCCTGCTTTTTCGCCAGATCGATAAGATGGAGCAGCAGTGCCAGTCCACCCGTATCCACGCGGGACACACGGCTAAGATCGATGCAGGTAATCCCCTTCACCGCTTCCTCACGCATTTCCCAAAGCGGTAGCAGAACGTCCTGATCCAGCTCTCCGGATAGCGCCAGCGTGTCACCCGTCTGCATCCAGCTCAGTGACTCGCTCATTATTTTTTCTCTTCCAGAGTGATTTTCTGTTGAGAAATCGATTTCAGTTGTGCAGTCAGGCCGTCGATACCTTTGGTACGCAGCAGTGTTCCCCACTCGTTTTGTTTGGTGGTGATCATACTGACGCCTTCAGCAATCATGTCGTAAGCCTGCCAGTTGCCCGTCTGGGAGTTTTTACGCCACTGGAAGTCCAGACGCACCGGCGGGCGGCCATTCGGGTCAATAATGGTAACGCGAATAGGCACAATGGTTTTATCGCCCAGCGGCTGTTCTGGCGCAATCTGATAGGTTTGACCGTGATACATCGCCAGCGCCTGACCGTAAGCCTGCTTCAGGTACTCACGGAAAGCGGCAAAGTAAGCATCACGTTGAGCAGGGGTCGCACTCTTGTAATACTGGCCCAGCACCAGCGCACCGGCGTATTTCACCTGTACGTATGGCAGCAGTTCCTGATCGACAATGGTACGCAGATAATCCGGGTTGGCCCGAATTTGCGGTTGCTCATTCTTCAGGCGATCGAACGTTTTCTGCGCCGCCTCGTCCATCAGCTTATACGGATTGGTCTGGTCTGCCGCGGTTGCCGCACTCAGCGGTGCAATCACCAGCAAAGCGACCATCATTAAACGTTTAAACATGCGTCGGTTCTCCTGAAATTATTTCGTTGTACCCACAGGTTCAGTGGTTTCATTATTACCTGGCGCAGCAGCTGGCGCATCGCCACTATTCTTATTGTCATCGCCTTTACTACCGTAAAGGAACTGACCAATAAGATCTTCCAGCACCATCGCAGACTTGGTGTCCTGAATTGTATCGCCATCCTTCAGGATAGCAGTCCCCAGTTCCGGGTCTTCAAAACCGACGTTTAATGCCAGATATTGTTCCCCCAGCAGGCCGGAAGTACGAATGCTCAGCGAACTGGTATCTGGAATGTGGTTATAACGTTGTTCAATTTCCAGCGTTACGCGCGGCAGATAGGTTTTCGGGTCCAGCGTAATATCCGCCACCCGGCCCACAACAACACCACCAATGCTGACCGGAGAGCGCGCTTTCAGGCCGCCAATGTTATCGAACGTCGCATAAAGCGTGTAGGTCGGTTCAGTACGTATGGACGTCACGTTCGCCGCCTTCAGGCAAACAAACAGCGCCGCCAGTAGTGCTGCTAATAAAAAGATACCCACCCAAATTTCATTTTTTTTCGTTTGCATGAACTCAATTCCCAAACATCAATGCGGTCAGCACAAAATCCAGCCCCAGAACAGCCAGAGACGAGTGGACAACGGTGCGAGTGGTTGCCCGGCTAATCCCGGCAGACGTCGGGATGGCGTCGTAGCCGTTAAACAACGAAATCCACGTCACCGTGATGGCGAACACCACGCTCTTAATCAGACAGTTGACCAGATCCATACGCCAGTCGACGGCATTTTGCATTGCCGACCAGAAGAACCCGCTATCAATGCCTTTCCAACTGACGCCGACCAGAGATCCGCCCCAGATCCCCACGGCGACGAAAATAACCGTCAACAGTGGTAATGAAATAACCCCAGCCCAGAAACGGGGAGATATAACCCGACGCAACGGATCCACCGCCATCATCTCCATACTGGAGAGTTGCTCTGTAGCGCGCATCAGGCCGATTTCTGCGGTTAGCGCCGAACCAGCACGCCCGGCAAACAACAACGCGGCAACCACCGGCCCCAGTTCACGCAGTAGCGATAACGCCACCAGCATACCCAGACTGGTTTCCGCACTATAAGTGGTCAGAACCAGATAACCTTGCAGCCCCAACACCATTCCGATGAACACGCCAGAAACCACAATAATCAGCATCGACAGGACGCCGACATTATAGAGCTGGCGCACCAGCAGCGGCGCATGTTTGCGAAATTCCGGTTTGCCGACCAGCGCATTGAATAACATTAACCCGGCCCGCCCGAACGTTCTCAGGGTTTTAATCCCTTTATGTCCGAGCGACGCCAGCGCATTTAACAGCATGAGTGGCTTAACTCCCTGGTAAAAGATCAGCGTGATAATCGCCGGCAGGATAGCGGAACGGAACAGGCCCGTCAGCTATCCCGTCCAGAAACTGACGTACGCGCGGATCAGGATTCGCCTGCAACGCCTGGGCACTGCCATGAGCGACAATTTTTTTGTCCGCCAGGATCCAGGCGTGATCGGCAATACTTAACACTTCCGGCACATCGTGAGAAACCACCACACAAGTCACGCCCAGCGCGCTGTTCAGCTCAGAAATCAGCTTCACCAGTACGCCCATGGTGATGGGATCTTGCCCAACAAAGGGTTCATCAAACATGATGAGATCCGGCTCCAGCGCAATCGCACGCGCCAGCGCTGCACGCCGCGCCATCCCACCGGAAAGTTCAGAAGGCATTAGTTTAGCCGCTCCACGCAGCCCCACGGCCTCCAGCTTCATCATCACCGTACTATGCAACAATGCCGCGGGAAGTTGGGTATGTTCGCGCAGTGGATAGGCGACGTTGTCAAATACGTTCATATCAGTGAACAACGCCCCGGACTGAAATAACATGCTCATCCGTTTGCGCACTGTATACAGGCGCGAACGAGACATCGCCGGAATATTCTCACCATCGAAAAGAATCTCACCATGATCTGGTGCGATTTGCCCGCCAATCAGACGGAGTAGCGTCGTTTTACCGATGCCCGATGGCCCCATGATCGCCGTGATCTTCCCTCGCGGCACGGTCAGGGAAATATTATCGAAGATGCAGCGATTGCCACGCGTAAAACTGACATCGCGCATATCGACTAAATTCGCCACAGACTGCTCCATAATTCACCCTTCGTCTTGCGTTGATTTTCTAAGCATGGCGCTCAATTTAACCTTGAACCCAACATATTTACAGAATATTACCCGCCGTGGTTAGCGAAAGCTGGCATTTGTTTTACTTTTTAGCCGCATAAAGTCAAAATTAAGAATCCGTTACGGCTTTCTGAAAATCTTCAGCGGACCGGCGAGTATACCTGAAGAAAGGACGTTAGATGCTTTTAGCTACGGCACTGTTAATTGTTGGTTTACTTTTGGTCGTTTACAGTGCCGACCGCCTGGTTTTTGCCGCGTCTATTCTTTGCCGAACCTTTGGCATCCCGCCGCTGATCATCGGCATGACGGTGGTCAGTATTGGTACATCGTTACCAGAAATCATCGTCTCGCTTGCCGCGTCTCTGCACGAACAACGCGATTTAGCCGTTGGTACAGCCCTCGGCTCAAACATTATCAATATATTGCTGATCCTCGGTCTGGCTGCGCTGGTTCGTCCTTTTACCGTCCATTCTGATGTTCTACGCCGTGAATTACCCTTAATGTTGTTGGTCAGCGTGGTGGCCGGTTCCGTACTCTATGACGGACAACTTAGTCGAAGCGATGGTATCTTTCTCCTCTTTCTGGCTGTGCTATGGCTGCTGTTCATTGTTAAACTTGCACGTCAGGCTGAACGTCAGGGGACTGACAGCCTGACCAGAGAGCAGCTTGCAGAGCTGCCTCGTGACGGCGGATTGCCCGTCGCGTTTTTATGGCTCGGCATTGCGCTTATCATCATGCCAGTGGCCACGCGGATGGTGGTTGATAACGCCACGGTGCTGGCGAATTACTTTGCCATCAGCGAGTTGACGATGGGTCTGACGGCAATTGCTATCGGAACCAGCCTGCCGGAACTGGCAACCGCAATAGCGGGGGTTCGCAAAGGTGAAAACGACATTGCTGTCGGAAATATCATTGGCGCAAACATTTTTAATATTGTCATCGTGTTGGGTTTACCCGCGCTGATAACGCCAGGAGAGATTGATCCACTGGCGTACAGTCGTGACTACAGCGTGATGTTGCTGGTGAGCATTATTTTTGCGTTGCTGTGCTGGCGGCGCTCCCCGCAACCGGGCCGTGGTGTAGGGGTATTATTAACTGGCGGATTTATCGTATGGCTGGCGATGTTGTACTGGTTATCGCCAATACTCGTTGAATAACTGGAAACGCATTATGTCGCACGTAGAGTTACAACCGGGTTTTGACTTTCAGCAAGCAGGTAAAGAAGTCCTGGCGATTGAACGTGAATGCCTGGCGGAGCTTGATCAATACATCAATCAGAATTTCACGCTTGCCTGTGAAAAGATGTTCTGGTGTAAAGGGAAAGTTGTCGTCATGGGGATGGGGAAATCGGGGCATATTGGGCGCAAAATGGCGGCAACGTTTGCCAGCACCGGTACACCTTCATTTTTCGTCCATCCTGGTGAAGCCGCGCATGGTGATTTAGGCATGGTCACCCCACAGGATGTGGTGATTGCTATCTCTAACTCAGGTGAATCCAGCGAAATCACGGCCTTAATTCCAGTGCTTAAGCGTCTTCACGTACCGTTAATCTGCATCACCGGTCGCCCGAAGAGCAGCATGGCGCGCGCCGCAGATGTTCATCTGTGTGTTAAAGTAGCGAAAGAAGCCTGTCCGTTAGGGCTGGCACCGACCAGCAGCACCACCGCCACGCTGGTTATGGGCGATGCCCTCGCTGTCGCGCTGTTAAAAGCACGCGGCTTTACTGCCGAAGATTTTGCGCTCTCACATCCAGGCGGCGCACTGGGTCGTAAACTTCTGCTGCGCGTAAACGATATTATGCATACGGGCGATGAGATCCCGCATGTTAAGAAAACGGCCAGTCTGCGTGACGCATTGCTGGAAGTTACCCGCAAAAATCTTGGTATGACTGTCATTTGCGATGACAATATGATGATTGAAGGCATCTTTACCGACGGTGATTTACGCCGTGTCTTCGATATGGGCGTGGATGTTCGTCAGTTAAGTATTGCCGATGTTATGACGCCGGGGGGAATACGCGTGCGCCCTGGCATTCTGGCCGTTGAGGCACTGAACTTAATGCAGTCCCGCCATATCACCTCCGTGATGGTTGCCGATGGCGACCATTTACTCGGTGTGTTACATATGCATGATTTACTGCGTGCAGGCGTAGTGTAAAGATTCAAGGATAAACAACAATGAGCAAAGCAGGTGCGTCGCTTGCGACCTGTTACGGCCCTGTCAGCGCCGACGTTATGGCAAAAGCAGAGAACATTCGTCTGCTGATCCTCGACGTTGATGGCGTACTGTCAGATGGCCTGATTTATATGGGCAATAACGGCGAAGAGCTGAAAGCGTTCAATGTTCGTGACGGTTATGGCATTCGTTGTGCGCTCACCTCTGATATTGAAGTCGCTATCATTACCGGGCGAAAGGCTAAACTGGTAGAAGATCGTTGTGCCACATTGGGGATCACTCACTTGTATCAGGGGCAGTCAAACAAACTGATCGCCTTTAGCGATCTGCTGGAAAAACTGGCGATTGCCCCGGAAAATGTGGCTTATGTCGGCGATGATCTCATCGACTGGCCGGTAATGGAAAAAGTGGGTTTAAGCGTCGCCGTGGCCGATGCGCATCCACTGTTGATCCCGCGCGCCGATTACGTGACGCGCATTGCTGGCGGTCGTGGCGCAGTGCGAGAAGTTTGCGACTTATTACTCCTGGCGCAGGGCAAACTGGATGAAGCCAAAGGGCAATCGATATGAGTAAAGCCAGACGTTGGGTTATCATTGTGCTATCACTGGCGGTTCTGGTGATGATCGGCATTAATATGGCCGAAAAAGACGATACCGCCCAGGTGGTCGTCAACAACAATGATCCCACCTATAAAAGCGAGCATACGGACACGCTCGTCTATAACCCAGAAGGGGCACTAAGCTATCGATTGATTGCTCAACACGTTGAATATTATTCCGATCAGGCCGTTTCGTGGTTTACGCAGCCGGTACTTACCACGTTTGATAAGGATAAAATCCCGACATGGTCCGTAAAAGCAGATAAAGCCAAGCTGACCAATGACCGGATGCTCTATTTATATGGACACGTTGAAGTCAACGCACTTGTGCCGGACTCTCAACTTCGCAGAATCACGACGGATAACGCGCAGATCAATCTGGTGACGCAGGATGTTACCTCTGAAGACCTCGTCACGTTATACGGAACAACATTTAACTCCAGCGGTCTGAAAATGCGCGGCAACTTACGCAGCAAGAACGCCGAGCTGATTGAAAAGGTTAGAACATCCTATGAAATTCAAAACAAACAAACTCAGCCTTAATCTTGTGCTTGCCAGCTCACTTCTGGCCGCCAGCATTCCGGCATTTGCCGTAACCGGAGACACTGATCAGCCGATCCACATTGAATCGGACCAGCAATCTCTTGATATGCAAGGCAACGTGGTTACCTTTACCGGTAATGTCATCGTCACCCAGGGCACCATCAAAATTAATGCCGACAAAGTGGTCGTTACCCGTCCGGGCGGCGAACAAGGTAAAGAAGTGATTGACGGCTACGGTAAACCGGCAACGTTCTACCAGATGCAGGACAACGGTAAACCCGTTGAAGGTCACGCTTCCCAGATGCACTACGAACTGGCAAAAGATTTTGTCGTTCTGACGGGTAATGCTTATCTGCAGCAGGTCGATAGCAACATTAAGGGCGATAAGATCACTTACCTGGTGAAAGAGCAGAAAATGCAGGCTTTCAGCGACAAAGGTAAGCGCGTAACCACCGTTCTGGTGCCGTCGCAGCTGCAGGACAAAAACAATAAAGGCCAGACCCCGGCACAGAAGAAGGGTAATTAATTCGTTATGGCAACATTAACTGCAAAGAATCTTGCAAAAGCCTATAAAGGCCGTCGCGTGGTAGAAGACGTCAGCCTGACCGTCAACTCCGGGGAAATTGTCGGTCTGCTGGGGCCAAACGGTGCCGGTAAGACCACCACTTTCTACATGGTTGTTGGCATTGTGCCGCGCGATGCGGGCAACATCATTATTGATGATGACGATATCAGTCTGCTGCCTCTGCATGCACGCGCGCGCCGCGGTATCGGCTATCTGCCGCAGGAAGCCTCCATTTTCCGTCGCCTCAGCGTTTACGATAACCTGATGGCGGTACTGCAAATTCGTGACGACTTGTCTGCTGAACAACGTGAAGACCGCGCGAACGAGCTGATGGAAGAGTTTCACATTGAGCACCTGCGTGACAGCATGGGGCAGTCACTCTCCGGGGGTGAACGTCGCCGTGTAGAAATTGCCCGCGCACTGGCTGCGAATCCGAAATTTATTCTGCTCGACGAACCGTTTGCCGGGGTTGACCCGATCTCGGTTATCGACATTAAACGCATCATTGAGCACCTGCGCGACAGCGGCCTGGGCGTGCTGATCACTGACCACAACGTGCGTGAAACACTGGCGGTTTGTGAACGCGCTTATATCGTCAGTCAGGGGCATTTGATCGCCCACGGCACGCCTACAGAAATCTTACAAGACGAACACGTTAAGCGTGTATACCTTGGGGAAGACTTCAGACTCTGATAGGGTAGAAGTTTGCGACGTTTTAGCAGGAGAGTACGATTCTGAACATGAAGCAAGGTTTGCAACTCAGGCTTAGCCAACAACTGGCGATGACGCCACAGCTCCAACAGGCAATTCGTCTGTTGCAGTTGTCGACGCTGGAACTTCAGCAGGAGCTACAGCAGGCGCTGGAGAGTAATCCGCTGCTTGAGCAAATCGACACTCATGAAGAAATCGACACCCGCGAAACGCAAGACAGTGAAACGCTGGACACCGCCGACGCGCTCGAACAAAAAGAGATGCCGGAAGAGCTGCCGCTCGATGCCAGTTGGGACACCATTTACACCGCTGGTACACCATCCGGCACCAGCGGTGACTACATTGACGATGAGCTGCCGGTCTATCAGGGCGAAACGACGCAGACCTTGCAGGATTACCTGATGTGGCAGGTCGAGCTGACACCGTTTTCCGACACTGACCGCGCTATTGCTACCTCTATCGTCGATGCCGTTGATGACACCGGTTATCTGACTGTCCCGCTGGAAGATATTCTTGAAAGTATGGGCGATGAAGAGATCGACATCGACGAGGTTGAAGCCGTCCTTAAGCGGATCCAACGGTTTGATCCGGTCGGTGTAGCGGCAAAAGATCTGCGTGACTGCCTGCTAATCCAACTCTCCCAATTCGATAAAACCACGCCGTGGCTGGAAGAGGCCAGACTGATCATTAGCGATCATCTCGATCTGTTAGCCAATCACGACTTCCGCACTTTAATGCGCGTCACGCGTCTGAAAGAAGATGTGCTGAAAGAAGCCGTCAATCTGATCCAGTCGCTCGATCCGCGCCCCGGGCAGTCGATCCAGACTGGCGAACCTGAGTATGTCATTCCAGATGTGCTGGTGCGTAAGCATAACGGTCACTGGACGGTAGAACTCAACAGTGACAGCATTCCGCGTCTGCAAATCAACCAGCACTACGCCTCGATGTGCAATAACGCGCGCAACGATGGTGACAGCCAGTTTATCCGCAGCAATCTGCAGGATGCCAAATGGTTGATCAAGAGTCTGGAAAGCCGTAACGATACGCTACTGCGCGTGAGTCGCTGTATCGTTGAACAGCAGCAAGCCTTCTTTGAGCAAGGTGAAGAATATATGAAACCGATGGTACTGGCCGATATCGCCCAGGCTGTCGAAATGCATGAATCGACGATATCTCGCGTGACCACGCAAAAATACCTGCATAGTCCACGAGGCATTTTTGAACTGAAGTATTTCTTTTCCAGTCACGTCAATACCGAGGGCGGCGGCGAAGCTTCCTCCACGGCGATTCGTGCGCTGGTGAAGAAATTAATCGCGGCGGAAAACCCAGCGAAACCGTTGAGCGACAGCAAGTTAACCTCTTTGCTGTCGGAACAAGGTATCATGGTGGCACGCCGCACTGTTGCGAAGTACCGAGAGTCTTTATCCATTCCGCCGTCAAACCAGCGTAAACAGCTCGTTTGACCCAACCGATAAGGAAGACACTATGCAGCTCAACATTACCGGAAATAACGTCGAGATCACCGAGGCACTGCGCGAATTTGTTACAGCCAAATTTGCCAAACTTGAGCAATATTTTGACCGAATCAACCAGGTCTATGTTGTTCTGAAAGTGGAGAAAGTCACCCACACCTCAGATGCAACACTGCATGTAAACGGTGGTGAAATTCATGCCAGCGCGGAAGGTCAGGACATGTACGCTGCCATTGATGGCTTAATTGATAAGCTGGCACGCCAGTTGACCAAACATAAAGATAAACTGAAACAACACTAATTGTCCGGGCAATTAGCATGTGCATGGCGGCCTGTTGTGCGGCACAACGGGCCATTTGTACGGTTAATGCTCCGAGCCTGTTCCACTGTTTGAGTGGGCAGGTTCTTAGGTGAAATTATGACAAATAATGATACAACTCTACAGCTTAGCAGTGTTCTTAACAGGGAATGTACGCGAAGCCGCGTCCACTGTCAGAGCAAAAAACGCGCCCTGGAAATCATCAGCGAGCTGGCGGCGAAACAACTTAGCCTGCCGCCTCAGGTGGTTTTTGAAGCTATCCTGACGCGGGAAAAAATGGGCAGTACCGGTATCGGCAATGGTATTGCCATTCCGCATGGCAAACTGGAAGAAGATACTCTGCGTGCCGTTGGCGTTTTCGTTCAGCTCGAAACGCCTATAGCTTTCGATGCCATCGACAACCAACCGGTGGACTTACTTTTTGCCCTGCTGGTGCCGGCAGACCAAACTAAAACGCACCTGCATACTCTGTCGCTGGTGGCGAAACGTCTGGCGGACAAAACCATCTGCCGCCGTTTACGCGCAGCCCAGAGCGATGAAGAGCTGTATCAAATCATTACGGATACCGAAGGTACTCCGGATGAAGCGTAGTTATTCGGTAATGTCTCTTTTAGACGTTGTGAGGAGAAACAGTACATGGTACTGATGATCGTCAGCGGACGTTCAGGTTCAGGTAAATCTGTCGCCCTGCGTGCGCTGGAAGATATGGGTTTTTACTGCGTGGATAACCTTCCCGTAGTGTTGTTACCCGATCTGGCTCGAACCCTGGCCGATCGCGAGATTTCTGCCGCCGTCAGCATTGATGTTCGTAATATGCCGGAGTCACCAGAAATATTCGAACAGGCGATGAGTAACCTGCCTGACGCTTTCTCACCGCAACTACTGTTCCTGGATGCCGACCGTAATACCTTAATTCGTCGTTACAGTGACACGCGCCGACTGCATCCGCTTTCCAGCAAAAACCTGTCGCTGGAAAGTGCTATCGACAAAGAAAGCGATCTGCTGGAGCCTCTGCGTTCGCGAGCGGATCTGATTGTCGATACCTCAGAAATGTCCGTTCACGAGCTGGCAGAAATGCTGCGTACCCGTCTGCTGGGTAAACGTGAACGTGAACTGACCATGGTCTTTGAGTCTTTCGGCTTCAAACACGGTATCCCTATCGATGCAGATTACGTCTTTGACGTGCGCTTCTTGCCGAACCCGCACTGGGATCCGAAACTGCGTCCAATGACAGGTCTTGATAAACCTGTCGCCGCGTTCCTCGACCGCCACACAGAAGTACACAATTTTATCTACCAGACGCGAAGCTATCTTGAGCTATGGTTACCTATGCTGGAAACCAACAACCGTAGCTACTTGACGGTCGCCATTGGTTGTACCGGCGGGAAGCACCGTTCGGTGTATATTGCAGAGCAACTGGCAGACTACTTCCGCTCGCGCGGTAAAAACGTCCAGTCACGCCATCGTACGCTGGAAAAACGTAAACCATGACCGTCAAGCAAACTGTTGAAATCACAAACAAGCTGGGCATGCATGCCCGGCCTGCAATGAAGCTGTTTGAATTAATGCAGGGTTTCGACGCAGAAGTGCTGTTACGTAATGACGAAGGTACCGAGGCCGAAGCCAACAGCGTTATTGCACTGCTGATGCTGGATTCTGCCAAAGGACGGCAGATTGAAGTTGAAGCGACCGGTCCACAGGAAGAGGAAGCACTGGCCGCCGTTATCGCCCTCTTTAATTCTGGTTTTGATGAAGATTAATCTTCATCACTTTGACATTCAAATCCCTTCAAGCTCCCCCGACAATAAGAAAAGCGCGTACTGAAATCGTTCTCAATCAACGTCATTTGTACATTTTGTGCGCTTTTCACTTTCAGAAGAACCTTAAGAAAACCTTAAGAAGCATTGTTTAGGTTTCGTTTAAGTTAATCGACCATACTGGAGATCGTCAGAAAATATTTCCAGGAGATGGCATGATTCGCTTATCTGAACAAAGTCCCCTGGGCACCGGAAGACATCGGAAATGTTATGCGCATCCGGAAGATGCCCAACGCTGTATCAAGATTGTCTACCATCGTGGCGATGGTGGCGATAAAGAGATCCGCCGTGAGTTAAAGTACTACGCGCATCTTGGTCGCCGGTTAAAAGACTGGAGTGGAATACCGCGCTATCACGGTACCGTTGAGACGGATTGCGGAACCGGTTATGTCTACGATGTGATTGCAGATTTTGACGGCAAACCCTCCATTACGCTGACCGAATTTGCTGAACAATGCCGTTACGAAGAAGACATTGCACAACTGCGCCAGCTACTGAAACAGCTGAAGCGTTATTTGCAGGATAACCGTATCGTGACGATGTCGCTGAAGCCGCAGAATATCCTCTGTCACCGCATCAGTGAGTCAGAGGTTATCCCCGTCGTCTGCGACAACATTGGTGAAAGCACATTGATTCCACTGGCGACCTGGTCGAAGTGGTGTTGTCTGCGTAAGCAAGAGCGGTTATGGAAACGATTTATCGCCCAACCGGCGCTGGCTATTGCCCTGCAGAAAGATCTGCAACCTCGTGAGAGCAAAACGCTGGCCCTCACTTCGCGCGAAGCTTAATCCAGCTGGTGCTGTTGCATAAACGACTCACCGCCTAACTGATACATCTGCCGTAAAATCCACGCCTGACGGCTACGCACGTAGCCCGATGGCGCGGAGACTTTGAAACGAAGTGGATTAGGTAATACAGCAGCCAGTAATGCAGCTTCCGAGCGGGTAAGTTTGCTCGCGGGTTTGTGGAAATAACGTTGTGCCGCAGCTTCGACGCCAAACACACCGTCGCCAAATTCGGCGATATTCAGGTAAACCGTCAGGATACGCTTTTTGCTCCAGACAGTTTCTATCCCCAGCGTTAATCCAGCTTCCAGCCCTTTTCGAACCCAGCTACGCCCATCCCATAAAAAGAGATTTTTGGCTGTCTGCTGAGAAATCGTTGACGCACCGCGAATACGGTTTTCATTGCGCTCGTTGTGGGCCAGGGCTTGCTCAATGGAGGCGACATCAAAGCCCCAGTGCTCAGGAAACTTCTGATCTTCTGCGGCAATCACCGCCAGTCCCATCCACGGCGAAATTTGATCCATACTGACCCAGTCAGAATGTGCCACGTAACGAAAATTGCCATGCAGCCAGGCGCTGACTTGTCGCTCGGCCATTACCGCTGAGAAAGGAACAGGCGCAACGCTAAACAACGCGATGCCCCCGCCCCAGAAAACGGCGAGGACAACCATTAACCGCAGAAGAAAACGGCGAACGAAACTAAACACCGTTAAGCGGCTTTTACTCATTCAGCCAGAACCAGCACGCGGGAAACCAGCTTATCAATGCCGCTCGCCGCTTCTGCAATGTTCTGCGCCAGCATATATGCCGGGGTGGTGACAATCTTATTGTCTTCATCAACCACGATATCATCGACAGGACATGGCACATGCTCCGCGCCCATCTCTTCCAGCACTTCTGCGGTATCGATATCAGTACCGATGGTCAAACGCAGCGGGAAATCGAAAATTTTCGGCAGCATCGCCGGGGCAATACACATAAAACCAAGCGGTTTTCCGGCCTGATGCATCGCTTGTGCCAGCGCCTTTAATTCACGGTCAACGGTGCATTCGCTACCAAGACTGGCAAAATTGCTTAAATTCTTCGCTGCGCCAAAACCCCCCGGCACAATCAACGCATCCAGTTCAGCGGCATCGGCCTGGGCCAGAGGACGGATTTCACCGCGCGTTATTCGTGCCGCTTCAATCAGCACATTGCGCGTTTCCGTCATCGCTTCGCCCGTTAAATGGTTGATAACATCAACCTGCTGCTTATCCGGTGCAAAGCAGACCGCCTGCGCACCGCTGCGTGAAATAGCTAACAACGTCAACACCGCTTCATGAATTTCAGAACCGTCATAGACGCCGCATCCGCTCAGAATTACGCCAATTTTCTTCATTGTGATCATCCTTTCGCAATTGACTGAAACACATTAATTTTTTTAATAAAAATGCTACGCATCACACATTTAACTGATTCATGTAACAAATCATTTAAGTTTTGCTATCTTAACTGCGTGCGGCCTGAAAAACAGTGCTGTGCCCTTGTAACTCATCATAATAATTTACGGCGCAGCCAAGATTTCCCTGGTGTTGGCGCAGTATTCGCGCACCCCGGTCTAGCCGGGGTCATTTTTTAGTGGCTTTTGCCACCCACGCTTTCAGTACTTCTACGTCGTGACGCCACTCTTCTTTCATCTCTTCAATCCATTCACCGACGTTATCTTCCCAGGCGGGAAGGTCAGGAGACTGAATTTGCTGACCCAGCTGTTGCAGATGGCGTAACCCCACTGACCCCGCCGCACCTTTAATTTTATGTCCTTCCTCAACAATGCCTTTTTTATCCTGCGCCGTCAGATTCGACTCCAGCACGCTGACATAGCCCGGCATCATCTTCTCAAACACCGCTAACCCGTCGGTGATCAGCTTCGGTCCTACAAGTTCGAGATACTGTTCCAGCATGGGAATATCGAGCAATGCTTCTGATTTACTGTTCTCTTCTGTCGTCACCGTACTCTCCTCATCATCCTGGGTATCCCAGAATTTCTTGATCATCGCGGTTAGCGCCGGAACAGAAAGCGGCTTACTCAGCACATCATCCATTCCAGCATTGAGGTACTCTTGTTTGTCTTTCAGCACGTTAGCGGTTAAGGCCACCAGCGGCGGTAAATCCTCGCGCGGATAACGCTTCGTCAGTTCACGAGAGATATCCAGCCCGGTCATATCTGGCAACTGAATATCCAGCAATACCAGGTCGTATTCGCCCGGTTTAAACATCTCCAGCGCCGCCTTGCCGGTCATGGCGACATCAACGCTGTTACCTAATTTTTCCAGCACAGAACGCGCGACAATCACGTTCAGTTCAATGTCTTCCACCAGCAGCACATTCAGCGCCGGTAAAGGCATATCGTCTTCATCAAACGCATCATCGACCTCTTCAGCCACCGACGGTGCGTGGATCGTCAACGTAAAGGTTGAACCTTTGCCCTGTTCGCTGGTAACCGTAATATCGCCGCCCATATTTTTCGCCAGACGACGAGAAACGGCCAGACCAATACCGGTGCCGGTGGCAGGTTTACCGCCATGACTGTCTTTCACCTGGTAATACATGGCAAAGATTTTATCCAGCTCATCCTGCGGAATGCCGATACCAGAGTCTTCCACTTCAAAATGCAGCATATCGCCTTCATCGTAGCGCACGCGCACGGTAACCTGGCCTTGCTGGGTGAATTTGACGGCGTTACTGATGAGATTCCACAGGATCTGCCGTAAACGCGTCCCGTCGGTAATGACCTGATGCGGTAATGGCAGCGTAGGCTCCAGATTAAAGCGCAATCCTTTTTGTTGCGCCTGCAATGCGGAGAGATTTTCCAGATCGGCAAGGAAGCTGGTGAAATCAACCGGCTGATTATCAAGCTGGACCTTACGCCGTTCCATCTTATCCATGTCGATAATATCGTTGAAGATATTCCCGAGCGTGACGGCCGAAACATGGATGGTTTTGAGATATTTTTCCTGCTCGGCGGTGAGTTCGGTATCCAGCAGAATGCGGCTCAGGCCGACGATACCATTCAGCGGTGTACGCAATTCGTGACTGATGGTGGAAATAAACGTCGTTTTGTCGCGGCTGGCGCGTTCAAGCGCATCCTGATACCGCTTACGCTCGGTAATGTCGCGACCAAAACCCATCAAACCGTGACGTTTACCCACGCGGTCGTAGTACGGCACTTTACGGATTTCAAAACAGGCTTTGCGCCCGTCCGGGTAATCCAGCCACTGTTCATAGGTCAGTGACACATTATGACGGAACACTTTTTCATCGGTTTCAATGACTTTCGCAGCGGCTTCCGGTGAGTAAACATCAGCAGGTTTCAGGTGAACCAGTTGTTTTTCGCTTTTTCCGGTCAGCAGCTCCATCGCGCGGTTACAGCCGGAAAACTCTTTATCTTCGTTACGATAAAAAACCAGGTCGGGTGAAGCGTCAAGGAAGGAACGTAAGAATGAGGATTGCTGCTCGAGCTGAATTTGTGTCTCTTCGCGCTCTTTGATTTCAATTTTCAGTTGGCCGAAGGTTTCCTGCAGTTCTGCTTCCGCTTTTTCACGAACGGCAATTTCCTGATTTAGCTGGGCAATATTATCTTTTAACTGAACGTTGAGGCTCAAATCGCGCTCGCGCATCTCCTCCAGTTTTTGCACCAGCCGTGACAGACGTTGTCGTGACTCCTCCAATTGCTCGACGACCACCGATAGAAAGTAGACCGCCCATGGCGTAATCAGCAAACCAAAGAAGATAGAACGAATAACATCAATGCTTTCGACCTGACCATGCAGCACCATGGTTACCGCCATTTGTACCACAATGGCGAGTACAACGAGGGCCAACGCCAGCAACATTGAGAAGCGCACCAGACCTAACTTCATCATCAGGTCAACATAATACTGCGCCAGCAGACGAATTTGCTTCATTAGGGAATTCCTTCACGACAACCTGCCCCAATAATACCCAATTCTGACAGTTACGTTATAAATTGTGTGAGAAATGCGGAATTCCCCTCAACGACCTACTCCGTTGGAGGTAGCCACGGACGTCCCAGCGCCGATCCCTGTACGCCATGTTCATTCAGATAGCGATCCAGCTCGACCATTCCCGTCCATCGATTTTCGCACCACAGAGGAGCAAGCAGCGTCGGGCGACGGGCGCTGGCGGAAATGCGGTGGTAGATCACTTCCGGTGGCGTATGGCGAATCATTTCTCCGGCAGTGAGCGTGTAATCCTCCAGTTCAATACCGTTCAAACGCCCCGCTTCCCAGGCTTTCGCCATAATGCTGCCTTTCACTATATGCAGCGGATGCAGCTTTATGCCGTCCACGCCGGTTTCAACCACTCGCTCCAGCGTTTGCAAACATTCAGCCTGCCCTTCGCCAGGCAGGCCAACAATTAAGTGAGAACACACCTTCAGCCCACGCTCACGCGCCAGCTGCGTCGTGCGCTGATAGCAGGCAAAATCATGACCGCGATTGATGCGATGCAGTGTTTTGTCGTGGGCGGTTTGTAGCCCCAGCTCCAGCCACACTTCGTAGCCCTGGTCCTTATATTCGCAAAGCAGATCCAGCACCGCATCCGGCACGCAGTCCGGGCGGGTACCAACACACAAACCGACAATATTGGCCTGGCTCACCGCCTGCTGATACATCGAACGCAGCACCTGAACTTCCGCAAAGGTGCTGGTATACGCCTGAAAGTAGGCCAGATAGCGTTTAGCGCGGTTAACTAAATTCGCCTGGTGCGCCAGTTGCTCGGCAATGGAACGATGCTGCTGCGCTTCATCGGCAAACGAGGCAACATTACAGAATGTGCAGCCGCCACGCCCGATGGTACCGTCACGGTTAGGGCAGCTAAAACCGCCATGCAGCGTCAGCTTATGCACCTTTTGCCCATAACGACGGGTGAGATCACCACCAAACATATTGACTAATTTCTGTAACTGCATAATCTGATAGACCGCGCCTTGAAAAGAGGCCAAAGCCTGCCATTTTTAGCTCAATTCGGCGATGACCTGGATCAATCGTCCCGGCCTGCTTTTATCAACTGCATAATCAATCAAAATTACCGAAATTTCATGCATAATCACATAAATCACTTTTGCTTATCTTGTGTCAGATTTTTTTATCTCCTTATGGATTTTAGGCAAAAACAGTAGCATGAAACGTCATTACCAATTAAGGCAGTATAAAATGCTGGTTTTCTCGTCAGTTCAAGGCAGGATAAGGGTTAACACGCCTTTATGACAGTCAGGAATTGGCAGTTTCTCTAACGACTCCCCTTTTAGCCTTAAAGAGAAAATCCATTTTAATTTCAGCTAATTAATAAAGAATTTTGCGCTAAAGCACATTTCTGTACCAATAAGCTTGCCATTTGACCTGTATCAGCTTTCCCGATAAGTTGGAAATCCGCTGGAAGCTTTCTGGATGAGCAGCCTGCTCATCATATTTATGCAGTAATTGAGATCCCCTCTTCACCGTATTAACCGATGCGAAAAGGACAACAAGGGGGCGAATGCGAGGCGCGCGTATGACACGCAAACCCCGTCGCCACGCTCTTTCTGTGCCCGTGCGCAGCGGTTCGGAAGTGGGGTTCCCGCAGAGCCTGGGGGAGGTTCACGATATGTTGTACGATAAATCCCTTGAGAGGGATAACTGTGGTTTCGGCCTGATCGCCCACATAGAAGGCGAACCTAGCCACAAGGTAGTGCGTACTGCAATACACGCACTGGCCCGCATGCAGCACCGTGGCGCGATTCTCGCCGATGGTAAAACCGGTGACGGTTGCGGCTTGCTGTTACAAAAACCGGATCGCTTTTTTCGCATCGTTGCGCAGGAGCGCGGCTGGCGTTTAGCAAAAAACTACGCCGTCGGGATGCTCTTCCTGAATAATGATCCTGAACTCGCCGCTGCCGCACGCCGCATCGTTGAAGAAGAGCTGCAACGCGAAACGTTGTCGATTGTGGGCTGGCGTGATGTCCCCACCAACGAAGGCGTGCTGGGTGAAATCGCCCTCTCCTCTCTGCCACGCATTGAGCAAATTTTTGTGAACGCCCCGGCAGGCTGGCGTCCGCGCGATATGGAGCGCCGTCTGTTTATCGCCCGCCGCCGCATTGAAAAGCGTCTCGAAGCCGACAAAGACTTCTACGTCTGTAGCCTGTCGAATCTGGTCAATATTTATAAAGGTCTGTGTATGCCGGCGGATCTGCCGCGCTTCTACCTGGACCTCGCGGACCTGCGTCTGGAATCGGCTATCTGCCTGTTTCACCAGCGCTTTTCCACTAACACCGTACCGCGCTGGCCGCTGGCGCAGCCGTTCCGCTACCTCGCGCATAACGGTGAAATCAACACCATCACCGGTAACCGCCAATGGGCGCGTGCGCGTACCTATAAATTCCAGACGCCGCTGATCCCTGACCTGCACGACGCCGCGCCGTTCGTCAACGAAACCGGCTCTGACTCCAGTTCGATGGATAACATGCTGGAACTCCTGCTGGCAGGCGGGATGGATATCATCCGTGCCATGCGTCTGTTAGTGCCACCAGCCTGGCAGAACAACCCGGATATGGACCCGGAACTGCGTGCCTTCTTTGACTTTAACTCCATGCATATGGAGCCGTGGGATGGTCCGGCAGGGATCGTGATGTCCGATGGCCGTTTCGCCGCCTGTAACCTCGACCGTAACGGTCTGCGTCCGGCACGCTACGTCATCACCAAAGATAAACTGATCACCTGCGCCTCTGAAGTCGGTATCTGGGATTATCAGCCTGACGAAGTGGTCGAAAAAGGCCGCGTAGGGCCAGGCGAACTGATGGTGATCGACACTCGCAGTGGGCGCATTCTACACTCGGCAGAAACCGATGATGACCTGAAAAGCCGCCATCCCTATAAAGAGTGGATGGAGAAAAACGTCCGCCGTCTGGTACCGTTTGAAGATCTGCCCGATGAAGAAGTGGGTAGCCGCGAACTGGACGACGACACGCTTGCCAGCTACCAGAAACAGTTTAACTACAGCGCGGAAGAGCTGGATTCGGTGATCCGCGTACTGGGTGAAAACGGTCAGGAAGCGGTCGGTTCGATGGGCGACGATACCCCATTCGCCGTGCTCTCCAGCCAGCCGCGCATTATTTACGACTACTTCCGCCAGCAGTTTGCTCAGGTAACCAACCCGCCAATCGACCCGCTGCGCGAAGCGCATGTTATGTCGCTCGCCACCAGTATCGGTCGTGAAATGAACGTCTTCTGTGAAGCAGAAGGCCAGGCGCACCGTTTAAGCTTTAAATCGCCGATTCTGCTCTATTCCGATTTCAAACAGCTCACGACGATGAAAGAGGATCACTACCGCGCAGATACGCTGGATATCACCTTTGACGTCACTAAAACCACGCTCGAAGCGACGGTGAAAGAGCTGTGCGACAAAGCCGAAAAAATGGTACGTAGTGGCACCGTGCTGCTGGTGCTCTCCGACCGGAATATCGCTAAAGATCGCCTGCCGGTTCCGGCTCCGATGGCGGTTGGCGCGATCCAGACCCGTCTTGTCGAGCAAAGCCTGCGTTGCGATGCCAACATCATCGTAGAAACCGCCAGCGCCCGTGATCCGCACCACTTCGCCGTGTTGCTGGGTTTCGGCGCGACGGCTATTTATCCATACCTTGCCTATGAAACGCTGGGCCGCCTGGTAGACACCCACGCGATTGCCAAAGATTATCGTACCGTGATGCTCAACTATCGTAACGGCATCAACAAAGGCTTGTACAAAATCATGTCCAAAATGGGCATCTCCACCATCGCCTCTTACCGCTGCTCGAAACTGTTTGAAGCGGTCGGTCTGCACGATGATGTCGTGGGCCTGTGCTTCCAGGGGGCGGTTAGCCGCATTGGGGGGGCTAGCTTTGAAGACTTCCAGCAGGATCTGCTGAATCTGTCGAAACGAGCCTGGCTGGCGCGTAAGCCTATCAGCCAGGGCGGCCTGCTGAAATACGTGCACGGTGGCGAATACCACGCCTACAATCCGGACGTGGTGCGCACGCTGCAACAGGCGGTACAGAGCGGCGAGTATAGCGACTATCAGGAATACGCGAAGCTGGTTAATGAGCGTCCGGCAACCACGCTACGCGATCTGCTGGCAATTACGCCGGGTGAAAACGCGGTCAACATTGCTGATGTTGAACCGGCAAGCGAACTGTTTAAACGCTTCGATACCGCCGCGATGTCTATCGGCGCGTTAAGCCCGGAAGCCCACGAGGCGCTGGCGGAAGCGATGAACAGCATCGGCGGTAACTCAAACTCCGGCGAAGGCGGTGAAGACCCGGCGCGCTATGGCACTAACAAAGTGTCGCGCATCAAGCAGGTGGCGTCCGGTCGCTTCGGCGTTACTCCGGCGTACCTGGTCAATGCCGACGTCATTCAGATAAAAGTCGCCCAGGGCGCGAAGCCGGGTGAAGGTGGTCAGTTACCGGGTGATAAAGTCACTCCTTACATTGCCAAACTGCGCTATTCGGTGCCGGGCGTGACGCTGATCTCCCCGCCGCCGCACCACGATATCTACTCTATTGAGGATTTAGCGCAGCTGATTTTCGACCTCAAGCAGGTTAACCCGAAAGCGATGATCTCCGTGAAGCTGGTTTCCGAACCGGGCGTAGGCACCATCGCGACTGGCGTGGCAAAAGCTTATGCCGATTTAATCACCATCGCAGGCTATGACGGCGGCACCGGCGCAAGTCCGCTTTCATCGGTGAAATACGCAGGCTGTCCGTGGGAGCTGGGGCTTGTTGAAACCCAACAGGCGCTGGTTGCCAACGGCTTGCGTCACAAGATCCGTTTGCAGGTCGATGGCGGCCTGAAAACGGGTGTCGATATCATCAAAGCAGCGATTCTTGGCGCGGAAAGTTTTGGCTTCGGCACTGGCCCGATGGTAGCGCTTGGCTGTAAATATCTGCGAATTTGCCACCTGAACAACTGCGCCACGGGTGTAGCAACTCAGGATGACAAACTGCGTAAGAATCACTATCACGGCCTGCCGTTCAAAGTGACTAATTACTTTGAGTTTATCGCCCGTGAAACCCGCGAGCTGATGGCACAGCTGGGGGTAACGCGTCTGGTGGATCTGATTGGTCGCACCGACCTGCTGAAAGAGCTGGACGGTTTCACCGCCAAACAGCAGAAACTGGCACTGTCGAAGCTGCTGGAGACTGCTGAGCCGCATCCTGGTAAAGCGCTCTACTGCACCGAAAACAACCCGCCGTTTGATAACGGCCTGCTGAACGCGCAGTTGCTGCAACAGGCAAAACCGTTTGTCGATGAACGCCAGAGCAAAACCTTCTGGTTCGATATCCGCAACACCGACCGTTCTGTCGGCGCATCGCTTTCAGGCTATATCGCCCAGACGCACGGCGATCAGGGGCTGGCTGCCGATCCTATCAAAGCGTACTTCAACGGCACCGCAGGCCAGAGCTTCGGCGTGTGGAACGCGGGCGGCGTGGAACTGTACCTGACCGGTGATGCCAACGACTATGTCGGTAAAGGCATGGCGGGCGGCTTAATCGCCATTCGTCCTCCGGTTGGCTCAGCCTTCCGCAGCCATGAAGCGAGCATTATCGGCAACACCTGCCTGTATGGCGCGACCGGTGGTCGTCTGTATGCCGCAGGCCGCGCGGGTGAACGTTTCGGCGTGCGTAACTCCGGTGCTATCACCGTGGTAGAAGGCATTGGCGACAACGGCTGTGAATATATGACGGGTGGTATCGTCTGTATTCTGGGTAAAACCGGCGTTAACTTCGGCGCAGGCATGACTGGCGGCTTCGCTTACGTTCTCGATGAAAGCGGCGATTTCCGCAAACGCGTTAACCCGGAACTGGTCGAGGTCTTAAGCGTTGACGATCTGGCGATCCATGAAGAGCATCTGCGCGGTCTTATCACCGAGCATGTTCAGCATACCGGTTCTCAGCGCGGTGAAGAGATTCTGGCGAACTGGTCAACCTTCGCCACTAAATTTGCGCTGGTTAAACCGAAGTCCAGTGATGTAAAAGCACTGCTGGGTCACCGTAGTCGTAGCGCAGCAGAGTTGCGCGTGCAGGCGCAGTAAGGGGTAGCAACAATGAGTCAGAATGTTTATCAATTTATCGACCTGCAGCGCGTTGATCCGCCTAAGAAACCGCTGAAGATCCGCAAAATTGAGTTTGTTGAAATTTACGAGCCGTTTTCCGAAGGCCAGGCCAAAGCGCAGGCTGACCGCTGCCTGTCGTGCGGCAACCCATACTGCGAGTGGAAATGCCCGGTACACAACTACATCCCGAACTGGCTGAAGCTCGCCAACGAGGGGCGTATTTTTGAAGCGGCGGAACTGTCGCACCAGACCAACACCCTGCCGGAAGTATGCGGACGTGTCTGCCCGCAAGACCGTCTGTGCGAAGGTTCCTGCACCCTGAACGATGAGTTTGGCGCTGTGACCATCGGCAACATTGAGCGTTATATCAACGATAAAGCGTTCGAAATGGGCTGGCGTCCGGATCTGTCCGGCGTGAAACAGACCGGTAAAAAAGTGGCGATTATCGGCGCTGGCCCGGCGGGTCTGGCGTGTGCGGATGTTCTGACGCGCAACGGCGTAAAAGCGGTCGTCTTCGACCGTCACCCGGAAATTGGCGGATTGCTGACCTTCGGTATTCCGGCTTTCAAGCTGGAAAAAGAGGTAATGACGCGCCGCCGTGAAATCTTCACCGGCATGGGTATTGAATTCAAACTCAATACCGAAGTGGGCCGCGACGTGCAGCTGGACGATCTGCTGAGTGATTACGATGCCGTGTTCCTTGGCGTCGGGACTTATCAGTCAATGCGCGGCGGGCTGGAAAACGAAGACGCCGATGGCGTGTACGCAGCGCTGCCGTTCCTTATCGCCAACACCAAACAGTTAATGGGCTTTGGTGAAACCCGCGACGAACCGTTCGTCAGCATGGAAGGCAAACGCGTGGTGGTCCTTGGCGGTGGCGACACTGCGATGGACTGCGTGCGCACGTCTGTACGCCAGGGGGCAAAGCACGTTACCTGTGCCTATCGTCGTGATGAAGAGAACATGCCGGGTTCCCGCCGCGAAGTGAAAAACGCGCGGGAAGAAGGCGTAGAGTTCAAATTCAACGTCCAGCCGCTGGGTATAGAAGTGAATGGCAACGGCAAAGTCAGCGGCGTAAAAATGGTGCGCACAGAAATGGGCGAACCGGATGCCAAAGGCCGTCGCCGCGCGGAGATTGTGGCAGGTTCCGAACATATCGTTCCGGCAGATGCGGTGATCATGGCGTTTGGTTTCCGTCCACACAGCATGGAATGGCTGGCAAAACACAGCGTCGAGCTGGATTCGCAAGGGCGCATTATCGCCCCGGAAGGCAGCGACAACGCTTTCCAGACCAGCAACCCGAAAATCTTTGCTGGCGGTGATATCGTCCGAGGTTCCGATCTGGTGGTGACCGCTATTGCCGAAGGTCGTAAGGCGGCAGACGGTATTATGAACTGGCTGGAAGTTTAAGCTCTGTCCCAGCGCCGCCTCCTCAGAAAAGAGTCGGCGCTGAAATTCTCCTTTCTTTCTGGAAAGCGCCTCGCATAATCTTAAGAAAACCAATGTAATACGCTCATCTGGATTGTTACCGGTAGATGCCCGGCGTATAGCTGATTCCATTATTCAACGCAGCGCCATTTAAAGGGACAGATAATGGAATCGCTCTCAGAGAGAACCACAGCAGGCTACCAGCAAATCCACGACGGCATTATTCATCTGGTCGATAGCGCCCGGACGGAAACGGTACGTAGCGTTAACGCACTGATGACCGCGACATACTGGGAAATTGGCCGACGAATTGTCGAATTTGAACAAGGCGGTGAGGCCAGGGCTGCGTATGGTGCGCAGCTAATCAAGCGACTATCAAAGGATTTAAGTCTAAGGTATAAGCGTGGGTTCTCTGCAAAAAACTTACGCCAAATGAGGCTTTTTTACCTCTTTTTTCAACATGTTGAATTTCGCCAGACAGTGTCTGGCGAATTAACACCATTGGGAATTCCGCAGACACCGTCTGCAGAATTCCCATCGGCAAAGATTTGGCAGACGCTGTCTGCCAAATCTTTCCCCCTGCCCTGGTCCACCTACGTCCGTTTACTTTCCGTTAAAAACCCTGATGCCCGCAGCTTTTATGAAAAAGAGACGCTCCGCTGTGGTTGGTCTGTCCGCCAGCTAGAGCGGCAAATTACGACCCAATTTTATGAGCGAACACTACTGTCACATGACAAATCAGCCATGCTGCAACAACACGCTCCTGCCGAGATGCATATTCTTCCGCAACAGGCGATACGCGATCCCTTTGTGCTCGAATTTCTGGAGTTGAAAGATGAATACTCAGAATCTGATTTTGAGGAGGCGCTGATCAACCACCTGATGGATTTCATGCTGGAACTTGGGGATGATTTTGCCTTTGTTGGTCGGCAGCGAAGGTTACGCATTGATGACAACTGGTTTCGGGTCGATCTGCTGTTTTTCCACCGCCGTTTACGCTGCCTGCTAATCGTCGATCTAAAAGTGGGCAAATTCAGCTATAGCGATGCCGGACAGATGAATATGTATCTCAACTACGCCAAAGAGCACTGGACACTACCGGATGAAAATCCGCCCATCGGTCTGGTTCTCTGTGCAGAGAAAGGAGCCGGCGAAGCGCATTATGCACTGGCTGGTTTGCCTAACACCGTTCTGGCGAGTGAATATAAGATGCAACTACCTGATGAAAAACGACTCGCGGATGAACTCGTTCGAACACAGGCGGTGTTAGAGGAAGGCTATAGACGCCGTTAATTTCAGCGGTTTCGAATTCTCCAGACACTGTCTGGAGAATCTTTAAAACGAACTAAGTTTTAAGCCATTAAATCAGCCTTAACCTTCACCACAACCTTTTTAATCTCACCAGGTTCGCCGACAACGCATCCTGGTTTATGCGGTTCTCCCGGCATAAACACGGCGAACATTCCCGGTTTTAAGATGATGGCTTGCTCGTTCTCAATGGCGCTGCAAAGCTGGTAATCATCCTCATGGTGGAACTCTTCACACTGACGCGCAGTGCCTGCCGTGCCAAACAGAATCCGTTCCTCACCGTTTAATAACAGCTGGATATCAATGTATTGCTCGTGCAGCTCCGCTTTTTTCTCAACGGGCGATTGAGTGTTAAACGTCATGACATTCATAAAGATATTGTCGCCCTGTAATTCGTAACGACCCGGTGCTTTTTCTTGCGGCCTGGCGGCTAAGGCTAGTGTTAACGCGTCCTGTAACGCAGGATGCAATCCGGCAGACGGTAACGACTGTACTTCACCCATTATCATAATTTTTCTCCCTGGGCCAACAACGCAGCCCCAAGTAAACCTGCATCGTGGCGGTAGTGCGCCGCCAGTAAATCAACATGAAATGCCGCTGGCTCCTGCGCCAGATACGTTTCCACCAACGCCAGATACCCTTCTGCCAGACCAACGCTGCCACCGACCACTACGCACTGGCAATCAGTTGTGGCTTTAATATCAGCGATCAGCCTTGCCAGCACATGTGCGGAGCAGTGAATCAGTTGCTGCGCCTGCTCATCGCCCTGCCCGGCGCGTGTGAAAATAGTTCTCGCATCCGCGCCCGCCAGTTCACCCTGCGCTGCCGCTGCAATACCGCGACCAGAAGCAATCGCTTCCACACAACCAGTGCGTCCACAGCCGCAGACTGGACCATGAGGATCAGCCAGCGTATGCCCGATGTGCCCCGCCAGACCGCCAGGGCCGGTGAGCAGTTTGCCGCCGCTCACTACACCGCCGCCAACACCAGTGGAAACGGTGATAAACACCATCTCGGTTATATCGCCTTCCAGCGCCTGATACTCCGCCCACGCTGCGGCCTGCGCGTCGTTAATGGCAATGGTCGGCAAATCGGTAAGTTGTTCCAAAGTTTTGACTAACGGAAAGTGTAGCAATCCACCGAGATTATGCGGATTCAGCGCCAGCAGGCTGCCGTCGCGAATAATTCCGGTTGAAGCGATAGCAACCCGCTGCGCATGAACTTGCAACGGAGAGACTAATGCGGATAAGGCATCATGCAAGGCTTCTGGTGTCTGGCTGGCTGGCGTAGGAAGTTCACGACGATCGCGGATCTGCCCATCAGCGCCAATCAGCGCGGCGGCAAGTTTAGTACCGCCGATATCAATCGCCAGTGTGGTCATAGCACCGCCTTTTTCATCGCTGTGTTGTACCACTGACAAATGTGTTCAAGACGCGTAATGGCAGAACCGACCGTCACCGCCCACGCGCCGTGGCGCATCGCATCTGCCGCCTGAGCAGGCGTGTTGTAACGCCCTTCGGCAATCACCCGACATCCGGCGTCGCTCAACGTTTTCACCAGCGCCAGATCCGGCTCTTCTGGCGTTTCAGGCGTGGTATAGCCAGAAAGCGTAGTGCCAATAATTTCGGCTCCCAGCTTTTGGCATGCCAGGCCGTCTTCCGGCGTTGAGCAGTCGGTCATCGCCAGTAAACCGTGATGGTGAATACGTGCCAGCAGCGTTTCAACAGGCACCGGACGCGGTCGGTCGGTGCCGTCAATGGCGATAATGTCCGCGCCCGCCTGCGCCAGCGCATCAACATCTTCAATATAGGCCGTGATGCGTACCGGAGAATCCTCCAGATCGCGTTTCACAATCCCGATAATTGGCACGCTCACCACCGCACGCGTGGCTTGCAGATTTGCCACACCTTCAATGCGAATGGCAACCGCGCCCGCCTGTTCTGCCGCTAATGCCATGGCGGCGACGATTTCGGGTTTATCGAGCGGGCTGTCCGGAACCGGCTGGCAGGAGACAATCAGGCCACCGTTAGCAGCGATTTTTTGATCCAGTTGTGCAAGTAACGACATACATCTTCCCTTAGCGAAAGGCCCGGTACAGAGACCGGGCAACAGGATTAACTTTTGGTTTTGACTAAATCGTTTTTGGCGCGGCCAAATGGCACGGCACCGCTAAATGGTTTGCCGTCGATAGCGTCATGAGTACGCAATGCTTCCGGGCGCAGCCAACGCTGAACGCGGGAAGGCATATCCAGACCAATCAGCAGGATCACCACAAATGTCAGACTGAACGAGAGCGATGCCAGCGCAGTACCCAGATCCAGACGTTGAGCGATCAACGCGCCGATGATTGGGGCCAGTGCACCGCCCAATGCGCCGACGTTGTAGGTAAAGCCCAGGCCCGCTGCACGCTGGTCGGTATCGAAATAACCGCCAATCAGTTTCGGTAAGATCCCGGCGATCCCTTGTCCAAGCATTTGCTGGAAGAACAGTAACAGACCGAGCACCCAGACGTTTGCGCCGCCAATCGCAAATACCGGAATAATCAGCAGCTGCGAGGCCAGCAGACTACAAACGTACGCTTTGCGGGTTCCCAGCCAGTCACCGAGGAAGCCACCGACGCAGCACCCCACCGCCGCGCCAAAGCCACTAAAGAACAGCACATTGGCGACAGTATGCGGGTCATAAGCCAGATCGGTTTTCAGATACGTTGGCAGCAGCGCCTGAATCGGCCATGAGTAGAGGAAAGCAAACAACACGACCACCATCAGCATTACGCCCGTTGGCCAGCGTTTGCCCGTACTCTGCACCATAAAGCTGATAAAGATTGCGGCGCATAACAGCCCGAGTACAGCGACGATTGCGGCATTTTGCAGGTTACCGGCGAAGCAGAACCACAGCGCAGTAGCCGCCGCCAGCGTCATTACGATATTGGCAATGCGATGTTCACCACGGTAAAGAATGTCTACCATCGTGCGTACTGGTGCTTTACCCCCGTGTTTCTCTTTCCAGTCTTCCGCTTCCGGGATGTTTTTACGCAGCCAGAGAGCAAAGATGATTGGCAAAATGCCGATAAAGAACAGCGCTCTCCAGCCCCAGACCGGAACCACCAGACTATAGACCTGAGCGGCAACGACGGCCCCCACAGAGAAGCCTGAAATCAAAAAACCACTGGCTTTGTTACGCAGATGTTTTGGCCAGCTTTCAATGACATAGGTGGCGCTGGAACCGTATTCACCCGCCATCCCCATGCCGATGACCAGACGCGCGATAAACATGGTGATGTAGCCTGGCGCAAAGCCGCAGGCCAGCGTCCCGGCCGAGAAGAGAACGATGCTGGTGACCATTGCCAGACGACGCCCGTAGCGGTCACCCATAGCGCCGAGCATCAGGCCGCCGAACCAGCGAGAGATAAAGGCTGCGGAGATCAGACTTGCCGCCTGCACCGTCGTCAGCCCGAATTCACCCTGTACTTCGGTGAGTACCAGGGCGATTAAAACGAAATCAAAACCGTCAAGCAGATATCCCAACCAGGCAGCGGAAAATGCGCGCCATTGTGCACGGTTGAGATGGCGATACCACGGGATATTCTGGGTTGTAGTACTCATTGTGAGTCTCCCGCGGTGGGCGATGCCCACACGCTTTGGTATGAAAATTGTAGGGTACAGATGCGTTTATTTCCCCTCACCCGGTAGGGGCGAGCGAGGGGAAAACAACTCACCCGCGCTCTTGCATCAACTGCTGGGCCAGCGCCTTCAGTTCTGGCAGATATTTTTCATCTACCGGTCCAAACGGTTTGCGGCACAGCGGCACAGAAACGACATCCATATAATGCAGGACAGTTTTCAGGCCGCGGAATACGCCCGTTTTGATCAGTAAATCAATGACTTTGTTGCACTCAGTTTGCAGTTTCTGCGCGGTCTGGATATCGCCTTCTTTCAGCGCCTTCACGATCCCCTGATATCGCCAGCCCATGATGTTGTAAGTACTGCCGATACCACCATCAGCGCCTGCCAGCAAGCCGGAAGCGAAGATTTCGTCGTAACCGTTATAGAGCACCAGATCAGGATGTTCACGACGGATCTGTTCCATCTGATAGAGATCGCCAGAAGTCTGTTTCAGCGCACCGACGCCAGGCAACGTAACCAGGGTGTTGATCTGATCCAGGGTCAGTTTTACCCCACTCAGGGCTGGAATGTTGTACACCACCATCGGCAAACCATCCGCCGAATCAATAATTGCCCGATAGTGATCGCAGTGTTCTTCAAAGCTGAAAGGATAGTAGAACGGCGTGACGGCGGAGACGGCATCGAAGCCATAACGTTTAGCCGATGCCGCAAGTTGTTGGCTTTCGGCGGTGCTGACGCAACCGACGTGGGCGATGAGTTTAATCTTACCTTTCGCCTCTTCAGCGACGATTTCCAGTACCTGTTCACGCTCGGAAAGGCTTTGTACAAAGGCTTCGCCGGTAGAACCACCCACGTATAAACCGTCGATGCCCTGCTGAATATTGAACTGAACCAGGCGACGCAGACTCGCTTTATCCAGTGCTTGTTGTTGATCAAAAGGAGTCAGGAGTGCGGCCATTACGCCACGTAAATTCGTTGCCATAAATACCTCTGAAGTGATGCTTATCTGATAAACGATATACCTTTATACCTGTTATACCAGATCAATTAAGCAACACCCCATACAGAAAGCTTATAATGCGATCTGCTTCACTAAAGTGGCATTATTTCTTTTTGTTGGTGGTCTGACCGAAGGCGTGCCAGGTAGCAGAGACGCTGTTGAGATGCGATTGCAACGCACGATCGGCTTCATCGGGATCGTGGCGGCGGATCGCGTCAACGATCGCAATATGCTGTTGATAGCTAACGTTGTTATGCTCGTGCAGAGCCTGATCAGCCACGGTTGGACGTGCGGCGATCAGCCAGTCGAGCAAGGCAACGTGGATCGCCATGAAGATTGGGTTACCGGGGATCTCCGCCAGCACGCGGTGGAAATCAACGTCTGAACGAATGAATGCCGCGTTGTTATCCAGCGACTGACTGTTGATTTCCAGTGCTTTTGCCAGCAAATCGATTTGCTCATCGGTGGCGTGTTCAGCCGCATAGCGCACCAGGCTGGATTCAAAGAACAGACGTAATTGTTCGAAATGGGCAATCCCGCCAGGATGAGAAAGGAAATCTTTCGCCATGCCGGAAAGCTCGCCGATGATGGTGTCCGCAGAAGGACGTGAGACGCGAGCGCGTTCGCCGTTGTTTATCTGCACCAGACCTTTGCGTTTTAACGCTGCCAGCGCTTCGCGCACCGAAGGACGCCCGACGTTAAAGAACGCCATCAGTTCGCGTTCAGACGGTAATTGTTCACCTTCGCCAAATTCACGACGGCGGATCATCTGTTCCAGCTCTTCTTCCACCATTTCGGAGAGTTTTTTACGCGCCAGCGGGCGGCTGCGTAAGTTGCGGCCAATTGCAGGTGAAGAATCTTCGGTTTGCGAATCAAATGCGTTCATAAGGCCCATTCTGTAAGGTCAGTGTGATTAACATCATCAGTGACATCCTATCACAGGATTGAAAGTAGGGGGAAATGGCGGGGTTTTCTCTTTGTGCCTCATCATTACTATAATTAACTGAATAATTAACTATTGCGAAAAATTAATGTAACGCAGATAAAAACATCCCGATTGAATTATTCATAAGACTATTAACAAGTATTATGAATATTATGAATGTGTTCTTACAAAATAATCATAAGCGCATATTTTTTAATGAAAAATCACCTCATCTACAATTAAAAACACGACATCCGCACCATAAATAGCCTTGCAAAAAATATAACATCATTGTTTTCAATCTGCCGTTTATGGGATTGACCATTTTCTTTTGACACGGAGTTCAACAATGTTCGGCATAATTATATCTGTCATCGTATTAATTACGATGGGCTATTTGATCCTGAAAAACTACAAACCTCAGGTGGTGCTGGCTGCCGCAGGTATCTTCCTGATGATGTGCGGTGTCTGGTTAGGGTTCGGTGGTGTGCTCGATCCCGCCAAAAGCAGCGGCTACTTGATCGTCGATATTTATAATGAAATCCTGCGCATGCTGTCCAACCGCATTGCTGGATTGGGGCTGTCGATTATGGCAGTGGGCGGTTATGCCCGCTATATGGAGCGCATAGGGGCAAGTCGCGCGATGGTGAGCTTGTTAAGCCGCCCGTTAAAACTCATTCGCTCGCCGTATATTATTCTGTCGGCAACTTACGTCATCGGCCAAATCATGGCGCAGTTTATTACCAGCGCCTCCGGTCTGGGTATGTTGCTGATGGTCACCTTATTTCCGACGCTGGTGAGTCTGGGAGTAAGTCGTCTCTCTGCGGTGGCGGTTATCGCAACCACCATGTCCATTGAGTGGGGGATTCTGGAAACGAACTCCATTTTTGCTGCCCAGGTCGCAGGAATGAAAATTGCCACTTACTTCTTCCACTACCAGCTTCCGGTCGCCTCTTGCATCATTATCTCGGTGGCGATCTCCCACTTTTTCGTGCAACGCGCTTTCGACAAAAAAGATAAAAATATCAATCACGAACAGGCAGAGCAAAAAGCTCTCGATAATGTCCCGCCGCTCTATTACGCCATTTTACCGGTGATGCCGTTAATCCTGATGCTCGGCTCGCTGTTCCTTGCCCACGTCGGGCTGATGCAGTCAGAACTGCATCTGGTGGTGGTGATGTTACTGAGTTTGACGGTGACGCTGTTTGTTGAGTTCTTCCGCAAGCATAACTTGCGCGAAACAATGGACGATGTGCAGGCGTTTTTTGACGGCATGGGTACGCAGTTTGCCAACGTGGTAACGCTGGTGGTCGCGGGTGAAATATTTGCGAAAGGCTTAACGACGATTGGCACTGTCGATGCGGTTATCAGGGGGGCGGAGCATTCTGGTCTGGGCGGTATTGGCGTGATGATTATTATGGCGCTGGTCATTGCCATTTGTGCCATTGTGATGGGCTCAGGCAATGCGCCGTTTATGTCATTTGCCAGTCTTATTCCGAATATCGCAGCCGGACTACATGTACCAGCGGTTGTAATGATTATGCCGATGCATTTTGCCACGACGCTAGCGCGCGCTGTTTCGCCGATTACTGCGGTGGTGGTCGTTACGTCAGGAATTGCAGGCGTTTCGCCTTTTGCGGTAGTGAAGCGGACAGCGATCCCCATGGCAGTCGGTTTCGTGGTGAATATGATTGCCACTATCACGCTATTTTATTAAGCGATTAAAAAGACAAAACAGGCCGCCAGGGCCTGTTTTTGTATTACTTCACAACGCGTAATGCCGGTCGACCACCGCGTGGTGGCTGCGGTGGTTCATCGTCAGGATGAGTGTCATCATCGTGATCTGGCTTGTCGCCATCAATAACCGACATAACGGTTTCGTTGTCTGCCGATGCCTCTTCATCATTCATGATGCTGGCATCTTCATCGTAGGCAGCTTCAGGTTCAAACATCGTGCCTGCGCCATTTTCACGGGCGTAGATAGCCAGCACGGCAGCCAGCGGCACAGAAACCTGACGCGGAATGCCACCAAAGCGCGCGTTAAAGCGCACCTCATCATTCGCCAGTTCCAGATTGCCGACAGCTCGCGGCGCAATGTTGAGTACGATTTGCCCGTCACGCGCATATTCCATAGGAACCTGCACGCCAGGGAGCGTCACATCCACCACCAGGTGCGGCGTGAGCTGGTTATCCAGCAACCACTCATAGAATGCACGCAGCAGATAGGGACGACGTGGTGTTAGCTGTGACAAATCCATACAGATTAACTCCGGCCCAGACGCATTTCACGTTCAGCTTCAGTTAAAGAAGCAAGGAAAGAGTCACGCTCAAAGACGCGGGTCATATAGCCTTTCAGCTCTTTCGCACCCGGGCCGCTGAACTCGATGCCCAGTTGCGGCAGACGCCACAGCAGAGGAGCAAGGTAGCAATCGACCAGGCTGAACTCATCGCTCAGGAAGTACGGCTTCTGACCGAAGACCGGCGCAATCGCCAGCAGTTCTTCGCGCAGTTGCTTACGTGCGGCATCGGCTTCAGAAGCTGAACCGTTGATGATGGTGTTCATCAGCGTGTACCAGTCTTTTTCGATGCGATGCATGTACAGACGGCTTTCACCGCGAGCTACCGGGTAAACAGGCATCAGTGGCGGATGCGGGAAACGCTCATCCAGATATTCCATAATGATGCGAGATTCCCACAGGGTCAGCTCACGATCCACCAGGGTCGGAACGCTCTGATTCGGGTTGAGGTCAATCAGATCCTGAGGCGGATTGTCCTTTTCCACGTGTTCGATCTCGAAACTTACACCTTTCTCAGCCAGCACAATGCGGACCTGATGGCTATAGATGTCAGTAGGACCGGAAAACAGCGTCATTACCGAACGTTTGTTGGCAGCGACAGCCATGAAAACCTCCAGGTATAGTCAGAATTTTTACTGCTACCAGCCACCAGGTGGCCAGTCAGAAGTTGTGTTACCCAGTAAGGAACGACTCTCTTTGTTCGAAAATCAAACAAAAAATGAGCAATACCCGACATTTGGGCAGAAAATTGGATGATAGTTTACCAGATTTTGCGACCTTTGTGGTGAGTCGATGCCGGAAATGGGGAAAAAGAGATGCGCTTTAGTCTGAAATAGTTGACTTAGTCCCTTATTGGCGATGTGGTTTTTGTTTTACCTGTCTGTCAGGTGGCAGCAAAAAGCAACTTCCCATTTTTTACGCTGATGCAGATTTTAGCCATAAAAAAACCCGCCGAAGCGGGTTTTTTCGCAAATTGTTTTCTGCCGGAGCAGAAGCCAATTAACGTTTGGAGAACTGCGGACGACGACGTGCTTTACGCAGACCGACTTTCTTACGTTCAACCTGACGAGCGTCACGAGTAACGAAGCCAGCTTTACGCAGTTCAGAACGCAGGGACTCGTCGTATTCCATCAGAGCGCGGGTGATACCGTGACGGATCGCACCAGCCTGACCAGAGATACCACCACCTTTAACGGTGATGTACAGGTCCAGTTTCTCAACCATGTCGACCAGTTCCAGCGGCTGACGAACTACCATGCGAGCAGTTTCACGACCAAAGTACTGTTCCAGAGAACGTTGGTTGATTACGATTTTACCGTTGCCCGGTTTGATGAAAACGCGAGCTGCGGAACTTTTGCGGCGACCAGTGCCGTAGTATTGATTTTCAGCCATTGCCTATAATCCCGATTAGATGTCAAGAACTTGCGGTTGCTGTGCCGCGTGGTTGTGCTCGTTACCCGCGTAAACTTTCAGTTTACGGAACATAGCACGACCCAGCGGGCCTTTTGGCAACATGCCTTTAACCGCGATTTCAATCACACGCTCAGGACGGCGAGCAATCATCTCTTCAAAGGTCGCTTGTTTGATACCACCGATGTGGCCGGTGTGGTGATAGTACACTTTGTCAGTACGCTTGTTGCCGGTTACAGCAACTTTGTCAGCGTTCAGAACGATGATGTAATCACCGGTATCTACGTGCGGAGTGTATTCCGCTTTGTGCTTACCGCGCAGGCGACGAGCCAGTTCAGTAGCCAGACGGCCCAGAGTTTTACCGGTCGCGTCAACAACATACCAGTCGCGTTTTACGGTTTCTGGTTTAGCTGTAAAAGTTTTCATTAAAAGCTTACCCAATAAAAAGTTACACGTTGGTGAACACCCAAACGTCTTCAATTGTTGAGGTTCACACGACAAAGTCCGGCAAACCTACCCCTTCGAATAGCCTATGCCAGCACACAAAAAGTTTTGGGAAAAAAACTTTCTTGTAACGTGGGGTCGCAGGATTATAGAGAAGTCGGGGTCAAAGATCGACCCCTTTTTGTGATTTGTGGCAGGTTTTAACCCGCCAAATGCTCGCGCTTCAGATACTCTTCGCTTTGCATCTCTTGCAGACGTGACAGGCAACGCTGGAACTCAAATTTCAGCCGCTCGCCCTGATAAATGTCATATAGCGGCACTTCTGCACTCACCACTAATTTGACATGGCGCTCGTAAAACTCATCCACCAGCGCAATAAAACGTCGCGCTTCGCTCTCCATCAACCGCGTCATAACTGGTACATCAAACAACATGACTGTGTGAAAGAGGCGTGAGAGCGCAATATAGTCATGCTGACTGCGGGCGTCGACGCACAGCGTAGTAAAAGAGACCGCCAGCGTCTGGTTCTCGACGCCCATTGTCGCCAGCGGCCGATGGTTGATTTCTAATGTCGGTGAATTTTCTCGTTTCGCCCCCGCCAGCGCCAACCATAGTTTATCCATTTGCGCCCGGGTTTCATCGTTGAGGGGCGAAAGCCACAGATGCGCCTGAGTGAGTGTACGCAGTCGATAATCAACACCAGCGTCCACGTTCATTACATCACAATGCTGTTTAATGGCATCGATTGCAGGCAAAAAACGCGCACGTTGCAGGCCATTTCGATAAAGTTCGTCCGGCGGAATATTTGACGTCGCTACCAGGGTAATACCGCGGGCGAACAGGGCTTTCATCAGACCGCCAAGTAGCATGGCATCGGTAATATCAGAAACAAAAAATTCGTCAAAACAGAGCACGTCAGTTTCTGCTTTAAAGCGATCGGCAATAATTTCCAGCGGATCGGTCTGCCCCTGCAAAGCAGTTAGCTCTTCATGTACCCGCAGCATAAAACGGTGAAAGTGCAGACGCTGTTTCCGCTCTCCCGGCAGGCTTTGATAGAAAAGGTCCATCAGCCAGGTTTTCCCGCGTCCTACACCGCCCCACATATATAAGCCACGCACTGGCGTATGCTTTGTGTCTTCGCGTTTACCCCACAGCTTACCGACCCGCGCCATTAGCCCACTCGTCCTGGGGGCTGGAGGCGTGCTATTGATGAGTTCCTGATAAATAATTTCCAGGCGGCTGACGGCCTCTTTTTGAACGTCGTCGGGTTGATGGCTGCCTTCATTGAGCGCCTTCAGGTATTGCGATGTTGGGGTAACGCTTTGCATGATCTTATTGTTATTCCTTGAATAATCGGTGCGCCGTTGTTCACGGTTGACGAAAAAAAGGCCGTTCTACACTACGCGATATGCAGTCGGGATTCCACTTCTGTGGAATTAACGGTTATAGTGGCATAATCAGCCGCAGGCATGGAGCCTGAAGCCAACACCCTACGGAAACAAAAGACAACGGGAGATGTTCATGACCTGGGAATATGCGCTAATTGGGTTAGTCGTCGGCATCATTATTGGTGCTGTGGCCATGCGTTTTGGTAATCGTAAACTACGCCAGCAACAGGCGTTGCAGTACGAACTGGAAAAGAATAAAGCTGAACTGGACGAGTATCGCGAAGAACTGGTTAGCCACTTTGCCCGCAGCGCGGAATTACTGGATACCATGGCGCACGACTATCGCCAGCTGTATCAGCACATGGCGAAAAGCTCCAGTAGCCTGCTGCCGGAACTGTCTGCGGAAGCAAACCCGTTCCGTAATCGTCTGGCAGAGTCTGAAGCCAGCAACGATCAGGCACCGGTGCAAATGCCTCGCGACTATTCTGAAGGCGCATCCGGCCTGCTGCGTACTGGCGCGAAGCGCGACTAATTTATTTTTCGGGCGCAGCCATTGCGCCCTCCTCTTCTCTCCCTCCCCGACTATCATTTAATCTGGTGTCTCATTGTTAGCCGTCTGAAAATTCAATAACATCAAACTGTTTTGAATCTCTTTTCTTATCATTCAGGTACGAGAGCAGGAATAATGAAAAAACAAACCCAGCTGTTGAGTGCATTAGCGTTAAGTGTCGGGTTAACTCTCTCGGCGTCATTTCAGGCCGTTGCGTCGATTCCAGGCCAGGTTGCCGATCAGGCCCCTCTCCCCAGTCTGGCCCCAATGCTGGAAAAAGTGCTTCCGGCAGTGGTGAGCGTACGGGTGGAAGGAACGGCCAGTCAGGGACAGAAAATCCCGGAAGAATTCAAAAAGTTTTTTGGTGATGATTTACCGGATCAACCTGCACAACCCTTCGAAGGTTTAGGCTCCGGTGTCATCATCAACGCCAGTAAAGGCTATGTGCTGACCAACAACCATGTGATTAATCAGGCACAGAAAATCAGTATTCAGCTCAATGATGGGCGCGAGTTTGATGCAAAACTGATTGGTAGCGATGACCAGAGCGATATCGCCCTGTTGCAAATTCAAAACCCGAGCAAATTAACGCAAATCGCTATTGCCGACTCCGATAAATTGCGCGTCGGTGATTTTGCCGTGGCGGTCGGTAACCCATTTGGCCTTGGGCAAACCGCTACCTCTGGCATTGTGTCAGCATTAGGCCGCAGTGGGTTGAATCTTGAAGGTCTGGAAAACTTTATCCAGACAGATGCTTCCATTAACCGCGGTAACTCCGGCGGTGCACTGTTAAACCTTAACGGTGAGTTAATTGGCATCAACACGGCAATCCTTGCGCCTGGCGGTGGGAGCGTCGGGATTGGATTTGCCATCCCCAGTAATATGGCGCGAACACTGGCGCAGCAGCTTATCGATTTCGGTGAAATCAAACGCGGTCTGTTAGGCATCAAAGGCACCGAGATGAGTGCCGATATCGCCAAAGCCTTCAATCTTGACGTGCAGCGTGGCGCGTTTGTCAGCGAAGTGTTGCCAGGTTCTGGCTCGGCAAAAGCGGGCATCAAAGCGGGCGATATTATTACCAGCCTCAACGGCAAACCGCTGAATAGCTTTGCTGAGTTGCGCTCTCGTATCGCAACCACCGAGCCGGGCACGAAAGTGAAGCTTGGCCTGCTGCGTAACGGCAAACCACTGGAAGTAGAAGTGACGCTCGATACCAGCACCTCTTCGTCGGCCAGCGCTGAAATGATCACGCCAGCGCTTGAAGGTGCAACGTTGAGCGATGGTCAGCTAAAAGATGGCGGCAAAGGTATTAAGATCGATGAGGTTGTCAAAGGAAGCCCAGCTGCTCAGGCAGGCTTGCAAAAAGACGATGTGATCATTGGCGTCAACCGCGATCGGGTGAACTCGATTGCTGAAATGCGTAAAGTGCTGGCGGCAAAACCGGCCATCATCGCCCTGCAAATTGTACGCGGCAATGAAAGCATCTATCTGCTGATGCGTTAATGTCGTAAACCGGGCATCAGGCTGACGTGTGATGTCCGGTTAACTCGTGGTATGCTGCTGCCGTTCCCTTTTTTAACGATGCCTCCATCATGTTTGTGAAGCTCTTACGTTCCGTTGCGATTGGATTAATTGTCGGCGCTATTTTGCTGGTTGCCATGCCTTCGCTGCGCAGCCTTAACCCGCTTTCCACTCCGCAATTTGACAGTACCGATGAGACGCCTGCCAGCTATAATCTGGCGGTTCGCCGCGCCGCGCCAGCGGTGGTTAACGTTTACAACCGTGGTTTGAACACCAACTCTCACAACCAGCTTGAGATCCGCACCCTGGGATCCGGTGTAATCATGGATCAACGCGGGTATATCATCACCAATAAACACGTGATCAACGACGCCGATCAGATCATCGTCGCCTTACAGGATGGACGTGTTTTTGAAGCGTTACTGGTTGGCTCTGACTCTCTAACCGATCTGGCGGTGCTGAAAATTAACGCCACAGGCGGTTTACCAACGATTCCGATCAATCCACGCCGCGTACCGCACATTGGCGATGTGGTTCTGGCGATCGGTAACCCGTACAACCTCGGGCAGACCATTACCCAGGGGATTATCAGTGCCACGGGTCGAATCGGTCTGAACCCGACCGGGCGGCAAAACTTCCTGCAAACCGATGCTTCCATTAACCACGGTAACTCTGGCGGCGCGCTGGTGAACTCGCTGGGCGAACTGATGGGCATTAACACGCTGTCGTTTGATAAGAGTAACGATGGCGAAACGCCGGAAGGTATCGGCTTTGCGATTCCTTTCCAGTTAGCGACCAAAATTATGGATAAACTGATCCGTGATGGCCGTGTGATCCGTGGCTACATTGGCATTGGTGGACGTGAGATCGCCCCATTACATGCGCAGAGTGGCGGCATGGATCAACTGCAAGGGATCGTGGTTAACGAAGTGTCGCCTGATGGCCCAGCGGCAAATGCAGGCATCCAGGTCAACGATCTGATTATCTCTGTGAATAACAAACCCGCTATTTCCGCCCTGGAGACAATGGATCAGGTCGCGGAAATTCGCCCTGGTTCGGTGATCCCGGTTGTCGTGATGCGTGACGATAAACAGTTAACATTGCAGGTCACCATTCAGGAATATCCGGCAACCAATTAAGTCGTGCGCTCAAAACAAAAAACCGGAGTCTGTGCTCCGGTTTTTTATTATCCGCTAATCAATTACTTATTAACGAACTCTTCGCCCAGGGCGATATCTTTCTTCAGCGTATCCAGCATACCTTCCAGCGCGTTCTGTTCAAATGCGCTCAGGGTACCGATAGATTTACGCTCTTCCACGCCGTTTTTACCCAGCAGCAGCGGTTGAGAGAAGAAACGTGCGTACTGACCGTCGCCTTCAACGTAGGCACATTCGACAACGCCTTGTTCGCCCTGCAGTGCGCGAACCAGAGACAGACCAAAACGTGCAGCTGCCTGGCCCATAGACAGGGTTGCAGACCCGCCACCGGCTTTCGCTTCAACCACCTCAGTACCCGCGTTCTGGATACGTTTGGTCAGATCAGCCACTTCCTGCTCGGTAAAGCTAACGCCAGGAACCTGTGACAGCAGCGGCAGAATGGTAACACCAGAGTGACCGCCAATAACCGGCACTTCAACTTCGCCTGGCTGTTTGCCTTTCAGTTCCGCAACAAAGGTGTTGGAACGAATGATATCCAGCGTGGTAACGCCGAACAGTTTGTTTTTGTCATAAACACCGGCTTTTTTCAGCACTTCAGCAGCAATCGCAACTGTGGTGTTAACCGGGTTAGTGATAATACCAATGCACGCTTTCGGGCAGGTTTTCGCAACTTGCTGTACCAGGTTTTTCACGATGCCGGCGTTAACGTTAAACAGGTCGGAACGATCCATACCCGGTTTACGCGCTACACCTGCAGAGATAAGAACGACATCTGCGCCTTCCAGCGCCGGAGTCGCATCTTCACCAGAAAAACCTTTGATTTTCACAGCAGTAGGGATATGGCTCAGATCGACAGCCACACCGGGAGTCACTGGAGCGATATCATACAGAGAGAGTTCTGAACCTGAAGGCAGTTGGGTTTTTAACAGTAGTGCAAGCGCCTGGCCAATACCGCCAGCAGCGCCGAGGACTGCGACTTTCATCCTAAACTCCTTATTATATTGATAAACTAAGATATGTTGCTCCGCTGCCGCGACCTTAATCCACAAAATTGCCGTTTACAATGACCACATCTCAAGAATGTGTAGTCACGCAAGTTTAGCGTTTATGCATTTAATTGCCGTAATCAGGAACCTAACTTACGTAATTAACAGTCGCTTATGCATTAGCGCAACATTCCAACAGGTGGTGACAATATACCCTACCGTTCAGCCAAAACAACATCAATTTGATAACAATTAATTTACTTTTAAGCAGAATTTGCATGCCGTGACGCAGGCATGTTTCTCAATAACGAAATTTGATAAAATCCCGCTCTTTCATAACATTATTTCAGCCTTCTTCAGGGCTGACTGTTTGCATAAAAATTCATCTGTATGCACAATAATGTTGTATCAACCACCATATCGGGTGACTTATGCGAAGCTCGGCTAAGCAAGAAGAACTAGTTAAAGCATTTAAAGCATTACTTAAAGAAGAGAAATTTAGCTCCCAGGGCGAAATCGTCGCCGCATTGCAGGAGCAAGGCTTTGACAATATTAATCAGTCTAAAGTCTCGCGGATGTTGACCAAGTTTGGTGCTGTACGTACACGCAATGCCAAAATGGAAATGGTTTACTGCCTGCCAGCTGAACTGGGTGTACCAACCACCTCCAGTCCATTGAAGAATCTGGTGCTGGATATCGACTACAACGATGCAGTTGTCGTGATTCATACCAGCCCTGGCGCGGCGCAGTTAATTGCTCGCCTGCTGGACTCACTGGGCAAAGCAGAAGGTATTCTGGGCACCATCGCTGGCGATGACACCATCTTTACTACCCCTGCTAACGGTTTCACCGTCAAAGACCTGTACGAAGCGATTTTAGAGCTGTTCGACCAGGAGCTTTAATCTCTGCCCCGTCGCTTCTGGCGGCGGGGAAAATGTTGCTTTTCCCTCTCACCCCCCCTGCTTTCTCCTGCGATTAATTTAACGAATAGTGCGTTTTATCGTGACATATTATTCACATAATGAATACATGGGTTAAAAAAAGCACATTATGCAAAATTCATTATCTAATTGAAAAGAATAGAATTAATAATAAATAATCGTGTTTTTAATTCTTTTTTGTTATTAAAACTCACATTTTTAACACTTAGTATCAACTGAAACAGTTAGCGTGGTATTAATTAGTTCAATAATTAGTGTATACTTGATTTTGTGATATGGGTCACGAAACAAAGGCCCAGCTAAAAGATTATGTCGAGGTAAAAATCATGAAAATCAAAACCACTGTTGCTGCATTAAGCGTACTTTCTGTTCTCTCTTTCGGTGCATTCGCTGCCGACTCCATTGATGCTGCACAAGCACAAAATCGTGAAGCAATCGGGACCGTATCCGTAAGTGGTGTGGCGTCTTCGCCAATGGATATGCGTGAAATGCTGAACAAAAAAGCGGAAGAGAAAGGCGCAACGGCCTACCAGATTACTGAAGCTCGTAGTGGTGACACCTGGCACGCTACGGCTGAACTGTACAAATAAACCCTCATCGTCTTGTCCGACGATATTGCCCCCGGTTCGGGGGCTTTTTTTGCGCTAATGACGAACATTAAAACGCAAATGCCCTTCCAGCTCTTCCTCTGCCTCATCAAACAGCAATATTAACGCGCCAAAACGGCGACGCGTTTTCTCTCCCAGATGAACAAATTCAATCTCAAGTGGTAGCGGCAGGACATCGTTCATTAACACATCCCATAGTGAGTCGAGATCGCGTACCTTATCTTTCGCCAGACCAAAGGTTTGGCTAAAGTCACGATAAAAATCCTCCTGACTCTCAATCTCATCAAAATCAAAGGTATAAATATTCATCTGTTGCCACCGTCACGTTTCGCGGCGAGTTCTGCCGTTCATCGCTAAGTATAGCCATGAAAAAACCGACGCTTTTGGCGTCGGTTTTGACTTAACTATCGGTCAACGCATGTTGATACTTATGGAGCATCCCCGCCAGCCGATGAACCGGTTCCGTCACCTGCGGTGGCGCTTGCCAGATGCGTAGCTTTTCCTGGTAGATTTCAAGTTCTTCCAGCAACTGGCCAAAGTACCGACGACGTTTATCATCGCTACGGGCAGATATCACATGGTCTGCTGTGCGGCGCATTTGTCGGTGAAACGCCGATAAATCCTCGTTAACCGGGATCGGCGCATCACGCAGGCGCTGGTGCGCGATAATCATCGTCAGCGCCAGGCGAAATTTCGGCAAATCCCCTGGGAACTTATTCATCAGCAAAAACAGCTGCTGATAAAGTGCCGGGAGGTGATTCTCTTTACGACGTGCCACATTGGTAGTCATCGCGGAAACAGCGGCAGAAACAAACTGATTAAGCAGTACACGTCCAGTCCTGTCGCGCGATTTATCCCGCACCAGCAAAATAACGGTGAACGCGAGCACACAGCCGACGATTTGCCCTAATGCGCTGTCGAGAAACTGACTGAAATGGAAAGTCATCGGGTTATCCAGCACGATAATATTTATGGTGCTGGCCAGCGCCCCCATCGAGCCCAGTCGCCGTTTCTGTACTTCTATACCGAGGAAAAATCCCAGCACTGCCAGGCTAATACACAGCAATAACATGCTTTGTTGGGTATTAGGGATAATCACCAAAAAGTAGAGCAGCCCTAACGGCAGCGCCGCCAGCGTCCCATAGATAAAGTCGATCGCCACCATGCGTGGATTCGGCAAACGCATTGCCAGTGACGTCACGACCGCAATCATCACCATTGCACCACTGCCGGAAGTCCAGCCCGTCCACAGCCAGAAAAGCGTCCCCAGAATGCAGGAAAGTGTGGTTCGCCAGAAGTTAACCATCGCATGATGACGTTCGGCTGACTCTACTTTGACTTCCGGTTCGCCTTGCAGGATCTCTTCTTCAGTAGCGTTGATTTTTGTGTTACTGATAACGCCGCGCTTGAGAAGCTGATAACGCGTTGCCGCCGCGACCCAGCTATAAATGGTGACAGGCGTTTCCCGTTCCCCGGTCCAGGCGATAACTCTCCGCAGGCGTTTGAGCTGCTTGTGGACGTCCTGCGCGGTTTCTACCGGCGTGTCAAAAAATTCGCGGAAAGTATCAGTGATCAATTCCGGGCGCGTATTCTGAATAAGATAAGTTTCGCAGGATTGGGTAATCAGCGTCAGCGATAGCGTATTGATCGCTTTTAAACGTCGATTGGCCCGCGCCCAGCGGGAAGATTCCATATTCAGGTTGCTGCGCATACCTTGTAACGCCGTGGTGCGTCGCACCAGATCGCCCCAGGCTTTATCGACAACTTCACCATCGCCATGTTTGATACAGAGTTGCATTAATTGATATTGCGCGACCAGCAAACTTTCCAGCTCTCGATCCACTTCTTGTTTGATCGATCGCGGAGAAAAGAGCAAATCCGCCATAATCGCACACACAATACCGATAACGATCTCGCTACAACGTTCGACGGCAAACTGCGGCGTAAGCAATGGTTCCGGCTGAATGGTGATCACAATGATCAGCGCGGTATAACCGGCCAGCCCCCACGCATACGAGTTTTCTATTCGTACCAGCGAGGATATCCAGGTACAAAAACCGGCCCAGATACAGCACACCAGAATCATCAATAATGGTGCGCGGATCATCGCAATGATGATTACCAGTCCAGCAATACAGCCAATAAATGTGCCGATGATGCGCAAAAAGCCACGATAGCGAATAGCGCCAGAATACGGTTCACCTCCCGCAGCAAAGGCCGGACCGGCGGCAACAATCGCCGCTGTCAGTACCGCCCAGCGTGGCGTTTCCAGCTGGAAGTGAAAGCCAACAAACAGCGCCAGTACAATGGCGGTCGCCAGTTTTACCGCAAAGCGAATATGTTGATTAGCAATGGAGAAAATACCCATCGTGATTAACCAAACTCACGCAGGCGATGGGCCATTTTACGGAAGAACGAATCCTGGCTTTCGTCGCGATCTTGTTTGCCAGTGACCACCACTGTAGCAGTGGTGCCCGCAGGCCAGATGTTCTCTTGCTGGTTGTCGAGACGAATACGTACCGGAACACGTTGCGCCAAACGTACCCATTCAAGGTTAGAGTCGATGGTCGCCATCCCTTTGTCGTCACGCGTGCTGCTGGCGTTGGTGACCCCTGCGGCAACACTATCAACAGTCCCTTTCAGCACTTTGTTACTGCCAAGCGGCGTGATCTCCGCACGATACCCAGGGCGCACCCCTTCCAGCTTAGTTTCTTCCATATAGGCCAGTACATAGAAGGAGTTCTGTTTCACCAGCGCAACCGCCGTTGATCCTCGAGTAATAAACTCACCGATATAGACGTTGAGGTTGGTCACCCAGCCATCTGCTGGCGCGCGGATGACTGTACGTTCAAGATCCAGTTTTGCCAGATCACGGGTCGCCTGCGCTTTCGCTAACTGATGCAGAACCGTTTGTAGTACGTTGTTGGCCTGATCGATCTCTTCGCGAGACATCGCCTGCACACCGAGACGGTTACGACGTCCTGCCTCCTGGCGTTTCTCCTGTGCCAGTACCTGATAATAAGCAACATCGGCTTGCGCTTCCTCAAGCGCCTTTTGATAGCGCGGCTGGTCGATGGTGAACAGTACCTGTCCTTTTTTCACCAGCTGGTTATCATGAACATTCACCTGGGTAATGAGTCCAGAAACGTCCGGCGCGATCGCAACGACGTCAGCGCTAAAGCGCGCGTCACGCGTCCACGGGGATTCGGTGTAATAGACCCAGGCATTAAAAATTGCGATGAAGGCCAGAATGACTAATACGACCGTGATGGCCGTACGGGAGAATTTTCTTATTAGTGTTTTCACTTCAACCTCAAACGAACAGTCGCGATATCAAATAAAACAAGCAGCAATAGAGCGCGGTGTTGAACAACGCCGGATGCCAGACAAAGTCGTAGATACCTGTTGGCACAAGTACCCGGCGCACCAGCCAGAAAATCGCCAGTGATAAAAGCAATTCAAAAAATATCGGTGGGAAGGACAGCCCAAACACCACGATAACGGGAAACAGACTCATGTTGACCTTGGTTGTATAGAGAGAGCAGGCGTTATTATTTTCAGCATCTGTCGCCGCAGAGAAGGGCATGGAAAGCCGGGCGAGAGCAACATTGCTGTAGATTGATATTTAATATATTAGCGTAACTGTTATGCTGTTATCTATATTATGTGATCTAAATCACTTTTAAGTCAGAGTGAATAATGGAACGACTAAAACGCATGTCGGTGTTTGCCAAAGTAGTTGAATTTGGCTCTTTTACCGCCGCCGCCAGACAGCTACAGATGAGCGTTTCGTCCATCAGTCAGACGGTGTCAAAACTGGAAGATGAGTTACAGGTAAAGCTGTTAAACCGTAGTACACGCAGCATTGGCCTGACTGAAGCCGGCAGAATTTACTACCAGGGCTGCCGTCGGATGCTCCATGAAGTGCAGGATGTTCATGAGCAACTGTATGCCTTCAATAACACCCCCATCGGGACGCTGCGCATTGGCTGTTCTTCAACTATGGCACAAAATGTTCTCGCCGGGCTGACAGCAAAAATGCTGAAAGAATACCCAGGTTTGAGCGTCAATCTGGTTACCGGAATTCCTGCCCCCGACCTGATTGCCGATGGTCTGGATGTGGTGATCCGCGTCGGCGCGTTGCAGGATTCCAGCCTGTTTTCCCGCCGTCTGGGCGCGATGCCGATGGTGGTGTGCGCCGCGAAAAGCTATCTCACACAATACGGCATACCGGAAAAACCCGCCGATTTGAGTAGTCATTCATGGCTTGAATACAGCGTGCGGCCCGACAATGAATTTGAACTGATCGCACCGGAAGGGATCTCGACTCGCCTGATCCCACAAGGAAGATTTGTGACTAATGATCCGATGACGCTGGTGCGCTGGCTGACGGCGGGTGCCGGGATCGCCTACGTGCCGCTGATGTGGGTGATCAACGAGATCAATCGTGGGGAACTGGAGATCCTGCTGCCGCGTTATCAGTCAGATCCACGCCCGGTTTATGCGTTATATACCGAAAAAGATAAGCTGCCGCTGAAGGTACAGGTCGTGATCAACTCGCTGACGGATTATTTTGTTGAGGTCGGTAAATTGTTTCAGGAGATGCACGGGCGCGGGAAAGAGAAGTAATTCATATTGTACTGTTACGTTGTACAAACCTGTGCCAACGGGTTCCCCTCACCCTAACCCCAGAGGAGCGAGGGGACCGTTCGTGCACGTAGAAAGATTAATTATCCTTCTGAAAATACTGAAATTATTACGCAGTACCGCCAACAGTCAGGTTATCGACTTTCAACGTTGGCTGGCCCACGCCAACCGGCAAACTTTGCCCTTCTTTACCGCAGACACCCACGCCGTTATCCAGTTTCAGGTCGTTACCCACCATCGAAATCTGCTGCATGGTTTCGATACCGGAACCAATCAACGTTGCGCCTTTCACCGGCTTCGTTACTTTACCGTTTTCAATCAGATATGCTTCTGAAGTGGAGAAAACGAATTTGCCGGAGGTGATATCCACCTGACCGCCACCAAAGTTCGGTGCATAGATACCGTACTCAACGGATTCAATAATTTCCTGCGGGGTCGATTTACCCGGCAGCATATAGGTGTTGGTCATACGCGGCATGGGCAGATGGGCGTAGGATTCACGGCGACCGTTGCCAGTCGGCGTCATCCCCATCAAACGCGCGTTGAGTTTATCCTGCATGTAGCCTTTCAGGATGCCATTCTCAATCAGCACGTTGTACTGGCCTGGCGTACCTTCGTCATCAATCGCCACCGAACCACGGCGATCGACCATCGTGCCATCATCAACCACGGTACACAGTTCTGAAGCCACCAACTCCCCGACCTGTCCACTAAATACTGAAGTGCCACGGCGGTTGAAGTCGCCTTCCAGACCGTGACCCACCGCTTCATGCAACAGCACGCCCGGCCAACCTGCGCCAAGTACTACCGGCATGGTGCCCGCTGGTGCAGCAACGGCAGAAAGATTGACCAGCGCCATACGCACTGCTTCTTTTGCCCACGCATCCGCACGGACTTCGCCATCGAGATCGGCAAGGAAGAACTCATAACCAAAACGACCGCCGCCACCACTGGCACCGCGTTCGCGTTTGCCATCTTCTTCGACCAAAACGCTCACGGAAAGACGCACCAGCGGACGGACATCCGCCGCTAGTGTGCCGTCGGTGGCCGCAACCAGAATTAATTCATAGACACCACTGAGGCTGGCAGTCACTTCCTGTACGCGCTTGTCCGCTTCGCGGGCAACCTTATCGACGCGACGCAGGATATCCAACTTCTCTTCACGGCTCATGCTTTGCAGCGGATCTACCGAGGTATATAACGGGCTATGCTCTACAGCGCCCAGCGTCTGTACTTTGCCATCACCACTATCACGGACGATGGTGCGCGCCGCTTGTGCACTCTGTTCCAGCGCCAGCAGGCTGATTTGGTCAGCATAAGCAAATCCGGTTTTTTCACCACTGATTGCACGCACGCCAACGCCCTGATCGATGTTGTAAGAACCATCTTTAATAATACGGTCTTCTAAAACCCAGGATTCGTGATAGCTCGACTGAAAATAGAGATCGCCATAATCAAGGCGACGTTCGGCCAGTTGACCGAGGATCGCGAACAAGTCCTGATGTTTCAGGCCGTTCGCCGCTAGCAATTGTTCACTTACCAGGTTCAGACTCATCGTTTTTGCTACTCGTTAGTTACTGCAGTAGAGGATTTTTTACGGCTGCCGGATGCGGCGTGAACGCCCTGTCCGGCCTACGGTTATGTTCTGGCTCGTTGGCCTTTGGCAACGATTATCCTATGAGATTGGGGCAATTACGCGCCCTCGTCAAATCATTGCGCTTTTTCTTTACGCGGTTGTCGCAACACTTCGTTGATTTGCGGATCGTCCAGCGGACCCGAAATGTGATAGCGCAAAATGGAGACTTTGCTCCACAGCGGTCCCAGCACTTTACTGGCGGCAAACACTGCCGCGCCAACAATGGGGTTAACCGCAAAGGCCGCAGCCACACCCACCGTCGCAGAAATCTCTGGTGCGACAACCGCTTCCATATTCAGGTCGCGACGTACCAGATTTACCGACCCTTTCATAGCGATGTCCGCTTCCAGGCCATCCACCAGCGTGTCGTCGGTGTGCATAACGCCGTCTTTAATCCACGCGGTGCTGCGAATGGAGTCAAAATAGAACCCTTCGCCAAAAGTGTCTCTGAAATCAAAACGCAGCTTACGCATCAGGGCATCTACGCTCAATAAGCGCAGCAATTGCCCGGCATGTCCGGTATTGATTTCGGTAATTTCGCCTTTACCCAGTTGAGTATGAATGATGCCATTCAACGTCGCCTCATCTGGTTGCCAGGGTGCTTTGCGCCAGTGTAAATCGTAATCCACATTAAATGACGACTGGCGTATGGGCGTCGTGACACCAAAAAATTCTGCGGCGGCATCAATTTTCTGCCCACGCAGTTTTCCTTTCAGCGAGGTGCGTTCATTCCCCGGATTGTTAACCCATTCACCATCGGCAGTGAGCCGCGAAAAACCAGTATCAATCAGTCCATTAGTCAGCGTTAATGTATTGCCAGAAATGGTGATATCACTGTCAATGCGCCCGAATTTTTGCCCCCAGAACCAGCACTCTGCGCATCGTATTTGTGCGTCCGGCCAGCCACGGAAGCTAATGCGCTCCGTTGTCGGGAAAGGTGATGAATTCGTTGAGTCACCATGAGTTTTCGCCACGCTTGGGTTGTAATAAAGATATTTGATATTCGCCAGCCACGGCGCGTTATTACGCATCGCCAGCGTGGCGTTGATTTCACGCCCTTGCGCCTCAACCAGGGTGCCATTTGCCGTCGGTTGCGAAACAATACTCAGGTTATTCCATTGCTGATTTCCCAGCGACAACATAGGCGTACGTAACGTTATGTGTTGTGGGAAACTCGCTGCACCACCGACACTCTCCGCAGCGCCTTTCTGGAACAGGGCCAGCCACTCGGCACCATTCATCGGCGGCATATTGAGTTCAACGCCACTTTGTTCCGGCAACGGCGGGAGCGTTTTACTGTCTGCCGCCCAAATAGCACGGTCGAGCGTCAGCTTTTGACCGAGCAACCAGCGGCTATTGAAATGGTTATCTGCACCAGCCTGTCCGGTTAACTCAAAGCTGTTGAGATTGCCATCAACCTTAACGTTTACCGGCAGTGGTTCACCCGCAGGTTTGGCTAACGGTGAAGGTAAGTGACTGCTCACATTCTTCAGGTCGCCGTTCAGCTCTACGTTATAGGTCGCGCCAGCATGATAAGGCAGATCAATGCCCACTTTACCATCCCACGCCACGCTGCCACTTAATGCTTCGTTCACCGCTTCAGGCAGAACGCCGGTTTTCGCTGGTTGCCAGTTACCGTTGAGATTCACCGCGACCTGGTAGGCTTTTGCCCCTTCTTTGGTGGAAAAATCCACGTTCAACGGCTGATTAAACCAGCTTGCTGTCAGTGGTTCACTTTGCAGATCGCCATTGATAAAGCTGAATTTACCGCTCAAATTTTTCAGGGTGCTGTCGAGTGGTTTGATAAACAGACTGTTATTACGCAGCGTCACATCACCTTTCGCGGTTACCAGTTCGCCGTTCAGCGGGATATCAAGATGTAAGCGAGCATTCACATCGCCGTCGAGCTGGAGTTCTTGCAGGGTCGCACCCAGAGAATCTTTCAGCGGTGTCTCATCAAAGTAAGGGCCAACGGCTTTACCCGGACCTTTAATGTCAGCGTCAATCAGCAGTTTTTCTTTTGAGTAGTCAGGGATCACTGCGGTGAGATTACTTGCGCGCACGCCGCCCAGATTAACGCCATCGGTTTTCATCCATAAACCGTCGTTAATAAAGTCCAGTTCAATATCAAGGTTAGTTAATGCAGGCCAGTCCGGCTGGAAGGCAAACTTCGCGTTGCGCAGCGGTACCAGCACTTCAAACTGACCTTCGTTGTGTTTATAGGGGAAGAGTTGCGGATTGCCACCATAAACCAGCGTCGCGTTATCCGCTTCACCGCCCTGAATCGCGCCACTTAAGTAATCAACCAGGTCTTTACCCATCAAGTTTTCCGGGAAATAGCGCCAGGCTTGTGAACCATCATCGGTACTGATGCCAGCCAGAATACCCAGCCAGGGTTCATCGTTAGCTGGTTGCAGGTAACGAAAACCGCCGCGCGCATGGACGGCTTTGGCTTTAACGTCAATATTACGCCCATCCAGCTGGAAACCTTTGTCATTGTTCAGCCAGCTTATCGTTGCCTGGCCGTCGGCGATTTCCAGTGGCGCACGGAATACCGTTTCGTAAGGCATCTTTGCCTGCTTCATCGACGCAGTAAGCAAACCATTTTCTACGCTGCCGGAAAGCGTCCCGGAGAAGTGTTCCGCACCCGGTAATAATTTCCATTGCTTCCAGGCCAGATCGCTCCACGATGCCTGAAAACGGGTCTTGTCTGCCGCCTGAAGCGGGATATCCAGCGCCAGCGTGTTAATCTTGCCGCTCGGTTGTGTGGAGCGCCAAACATCACCCAGTGCAGGTGAAAGTTTCGCGGCCAGCGGGCGTATGCCCTCCAGGCCTGCCAGCTCCAGATTACTGGCGCGAATCCGGAGTTCGTCACTGCGTTTATTGTCTTTGCCGCCAACGTCCTGTTCCGGTATCCAGGCCAGCGTCAATGCTCCGCTCGGCCAGGGTTTGCCGTCCATCGTGATCCGTGTATCGGGAATAGAGAACTGCCAGCCTGGATTTTCACGCGTAATATGCGCAGTCAGATTATCCACCGACAGCGTATGTGTTTCCTTCTCGCCCAACCAGCTGGCACCGCCCTGTTTCAGCCAGACGTCACCGCCGGTTACATCGCCTTTGTCGATCGTCATCCAGCCTTCAAGGGAGAACTGTGCCGTTTCCAGCGCAATATTGTCCTGCATCCATTTACCGAGCCACGGCTTCAGGTCGATGTCATCCGCCTGGAGCCAGACGCGACCATTGCTTAACAACCCCTCATCATCGCGCAAATCCATACGCACCTGCATCACGCCGTGCTGTCCGGTAAGGCTGGAGAGGCTTACCAGGCCTTCCGCACGGTGTCGACGTGGATCGTTCAGCCAGGTGAGCTGTGGGATCGCCAGCTCGGCGCGCTGACCGGATGGCGTCAGGAAACTGACTTCACTGTCGCGGAGATCGAAATGGTCAAATTGACGAAGAAACAGATCGCTGATGTGACTGGCTTCCAGGCTATCATTACCACCGCCGCTGGTGATAGGAGTGTTGGTGCGAAAACGCAGCTGCCAGAAAGTGAGGTCGCGAAACTGCCAGCGCATATGTAACAGGCTCTGCCAGACATCCAGCGCCAGAGTAACGCGTTTAACCGAAAATTCGCCGCCATCTTTTAGTTCTGCACGGATGTCGTGCGCTTCAAGCGTCGGACCAAAATTCTGCCAGCTGGCTGAGAGCTGACTGGCTTCTACCGGCATGCCAGTCGCGGATTCTATTTTGTTGAGGATTTCCGGACGCCAGGCGTCAAGATGCGGTAAAGCAATACGCAGGCCGCTAACCAGCAGGGCAGCGATCACAACGAGCGCGGCTCCAGTAAGCAGTAAAATCCCCGGCAATCGCCTCACCCGTCACTCCTTGTCTGCTAAAAATGTGACTCAAAAACCCTTTGCCGGATGGCGGCCCAGCATCTGTTTACATCATTACGACGTCAAACTGCTCCTGGTTATAGAGCGGTTCAATTTGTACTTTAACCTGTTTACCAACGAAAATTTCCACTTCCGCCAGCGAGTGTGACTCTTCGCCTTTCAAGGCTTCAGCTACTGCCGGAGAAGCATAGACCAGGAAACGGTCGGAATCATAAGCATGGTGTACACGAACAATCTCGCGCATGATTTCATAGCATACCGTTTCCACGGTTTTCACCGTTCCGCGACCGTGGCAGGTTGGGCATTCGTTACATAGTACGTGCTCAATGCTTTCGCGGGTGCGTTTACGCGTCATCTCCACCAGCCCCAGCGCCGAAAAACCATTAACGCTGGTTTTCACCCGGTCTTTGCTCAACGCCTGCTCCAGCGAGTGCAGCACGCGGCGGCGGTGATCTTCATTATTCATATCGATGAAATCAATAATGATAATCCCGCCCAGATTACGCAACCGTAACTGGCGAGCGATAGCCTGCGTCGCTTCAATATTGGTATTGAAAATGGTGTCGTCCAGATTGCGATGACCGACAAACGCCCCGGTATTGATGTCTACGGTGGTCATCGCTTCGGTCTGGTCGATAATCAGATAGCCACCGGATTTCAGTTCTACTTTGCGTTCCAGCGCTCGCTGAATTTCGTTTTCGACATCAAAGAGATCGAAAATCGGCTGGCGTCCGGTGTAATGCTCCAGCTTGCTGGTCATCTCGGGAATGTACTCCGAGGTAAACTCCAGCAATGCTTCGTAAGTCAGGCGTGAGTCAACGCGAATGCGGTCGAGTTCGGCGTCGGCGAAATCACGCAGAACACGCTGCGCCAGCGCCAGTTCGCCGTACAGCTGATAACGAGTCTGCGGGCGCTTTTTACGCTCCATCACTTTGGTCCAGACGCGTTTCAGATAAGCGGCATCGGAGGCCAGTTCAGCCTCGCCAACCCCTTCAGCTGCGGTACGGATGATAAACCCGCCCTGCTCGTCGCAATACTCTGCGACCACTTTTTTCAGGCGTTCACGTTCTGATTCGCTTTCAATACGTTGGGAAACCCCAACGTGAGAAGCCCCTGGCATAAACACCAGATAGCGAGAAGGCAGCGTGATATCGGTAGTCAGGCGCGCACCTTTAGTGCCAAGCGGATCTTTCACCACCTGCACCATCAGATCTTGCCCCTGACGGACCAGTTCCGAGATGTCGCGTACCGTGAATTGCTTTTGTTCTTCACCCGCCACACATTCAGTGTGCGGCATGATATCGGATGCATGAAGAAACGCGGCTTTATCCAGCCCAATATCTACAAAAGCCGCCTGCATACCCGGAAGTACACGACTTACACGACCCTTGTAGATATTGCCTACTATTCCGCGTCGCGCCTCACGTTCAATATGAATTTCCTGCAGAATACCGCCATCAATATACGCCACTCGCGTTTCCGAAGGCGTTACGTTTACCAACAATTCAGCCGTCATGTTTATCCCTTTTCTCACGCAGTGCGTTAAAATTACTTAATAATTCATACGTTTCAACCAGCGGTAAGCCGACTACGGCGTGATAGCTGCCATTTATCTTCCTGACAAAACAGCCACCCAGCCCCTGAATACCGTATGCACCTGCTTTATCTAACGGTTCACCGCTGGCGACATAGCCCGCGATGTCTTCGTCTGTTAACGTTCTGAAAGTCACATCGGTGACCACCAGGCAATCGAGAATGTGCTGGCTGTCGGCCAACGCCACTGCCGTCATCACCTGATGGGTCTGACCCGATAATTTGCGCAACATCTGCGCCGCATGCTCTGCGTCGCGCGGTTTCTCGAGCACTTCTCCGTTCAGGATAACGATAGTATCCGCACCCAGCACCGGGAGATCCTGCGCCGTTTGCGCGACACCCGCCTGTGCTTTCTCGCGCGCCAGACGCACAACATACTGCTGCGCGCTCTCCTGCGGCTGACGCTGCTCCTCAATGCCCGTAACAATACGTTCAAAGGTCACGCCAAGTTGCGCAAGTAACTCCTGACGACGCGGAGAACCGGAAGCTAAATACAGAGAAGTCATAGAAACCTTTATTGCACTGCAAACTGCTGACGGACTTTACGCATCAGCAAGAAAATCCACGGCCAGAGCACCCCATTGACTACACTACTCCAGAACACTTCCGGTCTGAAAGAGACGTTAATCACTAAAAACTCTGCCCAGAAAACAATAATATCCACCACCAGCGAAAGCAACATGACGACCAGCGCCTGCTGCCATAATGCGAGGTTGCGGAAAAGCTGGTATTTCAGCGCCACCAGGTAAGCAATGATGCTCATCGCCAATACGCGTACGCCAAGCGTCGAGCCGCTGATCAGATCCAGTATGGCACCCATCACAAAACCTGTGCCCACATTTACGCGATGGGGCAAGGCCAGGATCCAATACAACAAGATGAGTAACACCCAGTTTGGCCGGAAAACAATCAGGTTATCCGGCCAGGGCATGATCTGCAGCAACAGCGCAATGAGGAAAGAGAGCCAGATTACCCAGCGTCCCTGGCTACGATAGCTCGCCACTATTGTCCTCCCGGCGCACGCGCAGGCGGTTGAGCACCACTTTGCGGCGGCGTAGCCCTTTGTGGAGAGCGATTAGCAGCGGGCTGTGTGGGCGCAGCAGGCGCAGTAACTGCATTTCCTGTCGCCGGTTGCTGCGGAGTCGGCTGAGTGATCCCCGTTGCCGGTTCAGGTAACTTTGGCCCCATCGCGTCTGGCGAAGGCAATACCTGCGGCATCATCTGCATCAAACGTTCATTAGCAACACGATGCACCTCTTCCGGCGTCATCGGGTTAGCGCCGTTACGATCCGCGCCCCACAGCAGCAGCAGATAACGCAAACGTTGCAGTCCTGCAGTCGGACGCGCCTGAATCACAGTATAAGCGCGCTGGGTATCGAGTTTTACGGAAGAGACAACCGCGACCGGATAGCCTTCCGGGAAACGACCGCCCAGACCGGAAGTCACCAGCACATCACCAACACGAATGTCCGTATTCGCTGGCAGATGCTCAAGCTGCAAATCATCCGTACAACCGTTACCGGCTGCAATTACGCGGATATCGTTGCGCAGCACCTGGATTGGCAGCGCGTGGGTCGCATCACAAATCAGCAGCACGCGGCTGGTCAGTTTAGCGACGGCCACCACCTGACCAACAACACCTTTGTCGCTGATAACCGGCTGGCCTTCATAAACGCCATTAACGCTACCTTTATCGATAACAACTTGATCGCTATAAGGATCGTTAACCGTGGAGATAACCTGAGTCACCATTTTCTGCTCATCCTGACGCAGCGGGGAACCCAGTAGCTCGCGCAGACGCGCGTTCTCCTGTTTGTATTGTCCAAGCATCAGCAGTTCACTGTTTTTCAGCAACAGTTCCTGACGTAACGCCCGGTTTTCAAGTTCTAGTTGGTCACGCGAGGCCAGCGTCTGCGATACGCCATCCAGCAATTCACGAGGAGCATTGGAAACAAAGTAGAAAGGACTGACGGCGGTATCCATATAAGTACGGATTTGACTGAACGTCCCCAGGCGGCTGTCGGCAATAATAATGCCGAGCGCCACCAGCACCGCCAGAATAAGGCGAATCTGTAGCGACGGGCCACGGCTAAAAATTGGCTTCATAAGTTATGCGTATTCTCGTATCAGACCAGGCAGGGTAAACAGACACTTCCCCTGCCTGCATCCGATTACTCTTCGCTGAACAGGTCGCCGCCGTGCATGTCGATCATTTCCAGCGCTTTGCCGCCACCGCGCGCCACACAGGTCAGCGGGTCTTCAGCAACAACGACTGGAATGCCGGTTTCTTCCATTAACAAACGGTCAAGGTTACGCAGCAGTGCGCCACCACCGGTAAGCACCATGCCACGCTCGGAGATGTCGGAAGCCAGTTCCGGCGGGCACTGTTCCAGTGCAACCATTACCGCGCTCACAATACCGGTCAGCGGTTCCTGCAGTGCTTCGAGGATTTCGTTGGAGTTCAGGGTAAAGCCGCGTGGAACACCTTCTGCAAGGTTACGGCCACGAACTTCGATTTCACGTACTTCATCGCCCGGGTAAGCCGAACCGATTTCGTGCTTGATACGTTCTGCGGTGGCTTCACCGATCAGAGAACCGTAATTACGACGTACATAGTTGATGATAGCTTCGTCGAAACGGTCACCACCAATGCGCACGGAAGAGGAGTAAACCACGCCGTTCAAGGAGATAACAGCAACTTCAGTAGTACCACCACCGATATCAACCACCATAGAACCGGTCGCTTCAGAAACCGGCAGGCCAGCACCAATTGCGGCAGCCATCGGTTCTTCAATCAGGAAGACTTCACGGGCACCAGCGCCCTGCGCGGATTCACGAATTGCGCGGCGTTCAACCTGGGTCGCGCCAACCGGCACACAAACCAGAACGCGCGGGCTTGGACGCATAAAGCTGTTGCTGTGCACTTGTTTGATGAAGTGCTGGAGCATTTTTTCAGTCACGAAGAAGTCGGCGATAACGCCGTCTTTCATTGGGCGAATGGCAGCAATATTGCCCGGCGTACGGCCCAGCATCTGCTTCGCGTCATGACCTACTGCAGCTACGCTTTTCGGTGAACCGGCACGATCCTGACGAATGGCCACCACGGAAGGCTCATTCAATACGATGCCTTGTCCTTTTACATAAATGAGGGTATTCGCAGTACCCAGGTCAATGGACAAGTCATTGGAAAACATGCCACGAAATTTTTTCAACATACTAAGGGATAATCCTGAAAGCTGGGGCGGAAAAGAAAATCCGCTTACTTTACCAACCACACGCAGCAGCGACAAGGCGCAAAAATCATCTGCTACGGTGAAAATTAGTGCAGTTCGTTTCCTTTGTTACAAATCTCTGCCTGAGTCCAGAAAGGCTTAATGCATCAGCAGCATTCCTCGCCTGTTTGCAACCGCGTAAGGTCATTCATCTGCATATGTGCTGCAACAATCTGGCGAGCAGACAAGCACACTCCCATGAGACGCAGCGCGCGTTATTCTACGTGAAAACGGATTAAACGGCAGGTTAAACCGAGTATCTTTGTGAATATTTTTTCACGTTAGTATCAAGTGGCTGTGAGGACGCGAAAAAATCCCCTTGCCCACCTGTAACACCGCGCTGAATCAGGGTCTGCCACTCGCTTCGCGAACGCACGCCGGTGGCGTAAACCTGGGTGCTGGTCCCGGAGCAGGCTTCCACCAGGCTTTGAACCAGCAGTTGGTTCTCCGTTCGCTTCTCAATGTTTCTGACCAGCCCCGGATGGAGCTTGAGTAACTCAACATTAAGTTCTTTGATCCAACTGGTGCTTACCAGCGTCAAACCAGCCTGGTTGACGGCTACCCGTACCCCTAAAGCATTCACTAAACGAATAACAGGTTGTAAGCGACTGATATGTTGACCAACATCGGCCTCTGCAAGTTCAATAATTATGTGTCTTCGTTGCGATTTTTCACATTGCATTAACGTATCGCGCAGCCAACGCTGAAAACGCGGGCGAATCAGCGACTCAACGGTAACCTGAATCGCCAGATTTTCCTCTGGCCAGTAACGCAATAGTGGAATAAGACGGCTGATTTGCAGGCGGTCATACTCTTCCGATAAACCAAACTGCAAGACCATCGGCATATACTCTGCCGAGCTAACCTCTTCATTACCATCGAAAATGCGGCACATGAGTTCACGATGATGAACCCGGCCTTCGCGAGTAACCGCCGGTTTTTGATAAAGGCGCGGGCCGCCGCGACTGAGCATTTGCTCGATAAGCGTACGCCAGCGAACATTACCGCGTCCTTTTTCAGGCAACGAGTCATCGTAAATAGCCCAGCTATTGCCGCCCTGCAATCCCGCATTACGCGTGGCAGACTCTGCATGTTCCATTACCTGCTCGGTATCCTGACCACTACGCCAGGCACAGATACCAATGTGGATCATATCGTCGCGATCGAGCATTTTATTGTTCGGCAAGGTATCGACGGCTTTGATTAACTGACTGGCGATGCTCTCTGCCTCTTTTAACGTCCGGTGCGGTAACAGCGCAGCAAAATCACTGCGGTGGTAACGCGCCAGCAGTGCGCCAGGGTAGCGCATCATAAATGTCGATAGCAGATTCGTCAGAGAGAAGAACTGTTCTTCAACCTGGCTGTGCCCCCAGGTATCACTCAACATATTGAAATCCGGCAGACGAATCATCATCACGATCCCGTGGGTACCTACTTTCTCTTGATCTTCCAGTAACGTTGCTAACTGATTATCGAAAAAGAGTCGGTTATTGAGGCCGGTTTTCATGTCCTGGGCGGCATAAGAGCGGATCAGCGTATCAAGACGGCTGTGTTGTTCGCGTGCGTTCTGAATTTCACAAAGCAGCGTATCCAGCGCACTGCTGGTTCTGGGCGGCCATTCATAGATGGTTCCCAACACATTAGAGCCACGCTCACCGTTTAAGATACGAGTAGCCCGGGTTTCCAGCAATTCTTGCCCGGCAAGTTGCCGTTGTAACCAGCGTACCGCCAGGAAGAGCATAAGAATGATAAAGCCAATCGCCCCCGTGAGCGGCGCGGTAGTCATTAAAGAATGGAAATAGTTGCCCATCGGATCCTGATAAACCAGACGCAGCGACATCCCCGGATGCTTTATCAACGGAACGCTCAGTTCACGAAACAGATCGTTGGTGCCAACCGGACGATAACTACCATTTCTGGCCAGGGTATAAACCTGCTTATCACCATGGAGCAGGTCTACACGAACGATATCTGCCGACATCATTAATTCGGTAATTTGTGGCCTTAATGTGCTGAAGTCATTCGACACTAGGTGGGTATCAATCGCCGTCGCCACCGCCTGAACACGATGACTAAACTTATACTGAATGGCGTTGTAGAAACTTAGCGAACAGCCCAGCAAAGTCACAAAAATTGTTAACCCGGTGAGCAGCGTGACAAAGGCCGAAAATTTCGTCGTTAATCTCATCCTTGTGTTAACTCCGATAGTGAGGAAGCGGGCATACTAGCAAATCAGATTTATCTCGCAATTTATTGCGCTTCATCGGCTTTGCTTTTCCATTAGCGAGTATAGTCTTCAGAAATTATTTTCCAATCCATCATGCACATGAGGACCACTTATGCAGGCGTTACTTTTAGAACAGCAGGACGGCAAAACTCTCGCATCAGTACAGACTCTGGACGAAAGTCGCCTGCCGGAAGGCGATGTCACGGTTGATGTTCACTGGTCGAGCCTGAACTACAAAGATGCGCTGGCGATTACCGGTAAGGGAAAAATCATCCGAAATTTTCCGATGATTCCTGGGATTGATTTTGCCGGAACTGTACGCACCAGCGAAGATCCGCGTTTTCATGCCGGTCAGGAGGTGTTACTCACTGGCTGGGGCGTTGGTGAAAACCACTGGGGTGGGCTGGCGGAACAGGCGCGAGTGAAAGGTGACTGGCTGGTTGCCATGCCGCAAGGGCTGGACGCGCGTAAAGCAATGATTATCGGTACTGCCGGTTTTACCGCCATGCTGTGTGTGATGGCGCTGGAAGATGCCGGTGTTCGCCCGCAGGATGGGGAGGTTGTCGTGACGGGTGCCAGTGGTGGCGTCGGCAGTACCGCCGTCACGCTGCTGCATAAGTTGGGTTATCAGGTCGTTGCCGTTTCCGGTCGCGAAAGTACCCATGAATATCTGAAAAGTTTAGGTGCCAGCCGTATTCTTCCTCGCGATGAGTTTGCTGAATCCCGTCCTCTGGAAAAACAAGTCTGGGCTGGGGCAATTGACACCGTTGGCGACAAAGTGCTGGCAAAAGTGCTGGCGCAAATGAATTACGGCGGCTGCGTGGCGGCCTGTGGTCTGGCGGGTGGTTTTACTCTGCCAACCACGGTCATGCCATTTATTCTGCGTAATGTCCGTTTGCAAGGGGTGGATTCAGTAATGACGCCACCAGCACGCCGCGCACAAGCCTGGCAGCGACTGGTCGCCGATTTACCGGAATCATTCTATACCCAAGCGGCAAAAGAGATATCTCTGGCAGAGGCACCGAAGTTTGCCGAGGCCATCATTAATAACCAGATCCAGGGTCGCACGCTGGTGAAGGTTAACTAACCATTTAGCAGGGAATAATAAGAGAGGGAACTCATTTTGAAATCATTATTCAATCGGTTAACGGGAAAAGCGGTTAGCCGGACAGCTTTCGTCGAACATCTTGGTCATGAAGTTGTACAACATCATCCAAACTGGAAAGTCATGATTTCGACTGACCATAAATTGATGCGCATTGATGCTCCACCAAACAGCCATTATTGATACGCCTCCGTCGCCTGTTAGGTTTATGGTGTTTTGCCTTGGCGACGCTACGCTTAATCTGTTACTGATTTCTGGTACCATGGGGGGAATAATCTGATTTTATTTGATTGCAAATTAACCACTTAAACCTATTGAATGCGGAACATTGTCAGTCGGTTAATTTTGCGTGCTTTAGCATTCACATCTTTCCGGACGATGCAGTGAAAATTGCGTAATCCTCAGCAACCGCTGCGTAATGTCGTCTATCTTGTCGCGATCCTGGCATCCCTACATTATTTGTGGTCTGTGAAGATTATCTCATTGCAGCCCCTCATCTTCGCAGGGCTGGCTTTACAGCTTTTCACCCTACGTTATAAGAAGTTCCGTCGATGATGGCGCTAATTTCGTGAATTGTGCGGCTTGTTGCAAATTACACGGTGTTGAAGGTTATTTACATGTTAGCTGTTGATTATCTTCCCTGATAAGACCAGTATTTAGCTGCCAATTGCTACGAAATCGTTATAATGTGCGACCTCGTCCTCCCTGACGCAGTTTTTGCGCTGCGGAAAAGGTGACATTGGCGCAACGAAGGTATATTTTGTTTTTTGCCGGAGGATAGCAGCAGATCGCTGCACAATGTCCGTCAAGTCTAACATTGACACTCTGGGGCAAAATAGACCGGCGTCCCGGCCTGCTGGAATTTATCGCTATGCATACAGCTGTCGGGGCATACGCTTTACAGACGGCGGTGAAACGCCTGTCACAATCACACTAAACAAAGAGTACGGAACCCACTCATGGATATTCGTAAGATTAAAAAACTGATCGAGCTGGTTGAAGAATCAGGCATCTCCGAACTGGAAATTTCTGAAGGCGAAGAGTCAGTACGCATTAGCCGTGCAGCTCCTGCCGCAAGTTTCCCTGTGATGCAACAAGCTTACGCTGCACCAATGATGCAGCAGCCAGCTCAATCTAACGCAGCCGCTCCGGCGACCGTTCCTTCCATGGAAGCGCCAGCAGCAGCGGAAATCAGTGGTCACATCGTACGTTCCCCGATGGTTGGTACTTTCTACCGCACCCCAAGCCCGGACGCAAAAGCGTTCATCGAAGTGGGTCAGAAAGTCAACGTGGGCGATACCCTGTGCATCGTTGAAGCCATGAAAATGATGAACCAGATCGAAGCGGACAAATCCGGTACCGTGAAAGCAATTCTGGTCGAAAGTGGACAACCGGTAGAATTTGACGAGCCGCTGGTCGTCATCGAGTAACGAGGCGAACATGCTGGATAAAATTGTTATTGCCAACCGCGGCGAGATTGCATTGCGTATTCTTCGTGCCTGTAAAGAACTGGGCATCAAGACTGTCGCTGTGCACTCCAGCGCGGATCGCGATCTAAAACACGTATTACTGGCAGATGAAACGGTCTGTATCGGCCCTGCTCCGTCAGTAAAAAGTTATCTGAACATCCCGGCAATCATCAGCGCCGCTGAAATCACCGGCGCAGTAGCAATCCATCCGGGTTACGGCTTCCTCTCCGAGAACGCCAACTTTGCCGAGCAGGTTGAACGCTCCGGCTTTATCTTCATCGGCCCGAAAGCAGAAACCATTCGCCTGATGGGCGACAAAGTATCCGCAATCGCGGCGATGAAAAAAGCGGGCGTTCCTTGCGTACCGGGTTCTGACGGCCCGCTGGGCGACGATATGGATAAAAACCGCGCCATTGCTAAACGCATTGGTTATCCGGTAATTATCAAAGCCTCCGGCGGCGGCGGCGGTCGCGGTATGCGCGTAGTGCGCGGCGACGCTGAACTGGCACAATCCATCTCCATGACCCGTGCGGAAGCGAAAGCTGCTTTCAGCAACGATATGGTTTACATGGAGAAATACCTGGAAAATCCTCGCCACGTCGAGATTCAGGTACTGGCTGACGGTCAGGGCAACGCTATCTATCTGGCGGAACGTGACTGCTCCATGCAGCGCCGCCACCAGAAAGTGGTCGAAGAAGCACCAGCACCGGGCATTACCCCGGAACTGCGTCGCTACATCGGCGAACGTTGCGCTAAAGCATGTGTTGATATCGGCTATCGCGGTGCGGGTACTTTCGAGTTCCTGTTCGAAAACGGCGAGTTCTATTTCATCGAAATGAACACCCGTATTCAGGTAGAACACCCGGTTACTGAAATGATCACCGGCGTTGACCTGATCAAAGAACAGCTGCGTATCGCTGCCGGTCAACCGCTGTCGATCAAGCAAGAAGAAGTTCACGTTCGCGGCCATGCGGTGGAATGCCGTATCAACGCCGAAGATCCGAACACCTTCCTGCCAAGCCCGGGCAAAATCACCCGTTTCCACGCACCAGGCGGTTTTGGCGTGCGTTGGGAGTCTCATATCTACGCGGGCTACACCGTACCGCCGTACTATGACTCAATGATCGGTAAGCTGATTTGCTACGGTGAAAACCGTGACGTGGCGATTGCCCGCATGAAGAATGCGCTGCAGGAGCTGATCATCGACGGTATCAAAACCAACGTTGATCTGCAGATCCGCATCATGAATGACGAGAACTTCCAGCATGGTGGCACTAACATCCACTATCTGGAGAAAAAACTCGGTCTTCAGGAAAAATAAGACTGCAAAAGCGTCAAAAGGCCGGATTTTCCGGCCTTTTTTATTACTGGGGATCGACAACCCCCATAAGGTACAATCCCCGCTTTCTTCACCCATCAGGGACAAAAAATGGACACTCGTTTTGTTCAGGCCCATAAAGAGGCGCGCTGGGCGCTGGGGCTGACCCTTTTGTATCTGGCGGTATGGTTAGTAGCCGCTTACTTACCTGGCGTTGCCCCCGGTTTTACCGGTTTTCCGCGCTGGTTTGAGATGGCCTGCATCCTGACGCCGCTGCTGTTTATTGGACTGTGCTGGGCGATGGTGAAATTTATCTATCGCGATATCCCACTGGAGGATGACGATGCAGCTTGAAGTAATTCTACCGCTGGTCGCCTATCTGGTGGTGGTGTTCGGTATCTCTGTTTATGCGATGCGTAAACGGAGCACTGGCACCTTCCTTAATGAGTATTTCCTCGGCAGCCGCTCTATGGGCGGTATTGTGCTGGCGATGACGCTCACCGCGACTTATATCAGTGCCAGTTCGTTTATCGGCGGGCCTGGAGCTGCTTATAAATACGGCCTGGGCTGGGTATTGCTGGCGATGATTCAGCTTCCTGCAGTCTGGCTTTCGCTCGGTATTCTCGGCAAGAAGTTCGCAATTCTTGCGCGCCGCTACAATGCGGTGACGCTGAACGATATGCTGTTTGCCCGCTACCAGAGTCGTCTTCTGGTGTGGCTGGCGAGTTTGAGTTTGCTGGTTGCATTCGTTGGTGCGATGACCGTGCAGTTTATCGGCGGTGCGCGCCTGCTGGAAACCGCGGCGGGTATTCCTTATGAAACCGGGCTGCTGATTTTCGGTATCAGCATTGCGTTGTATACCGCCTTTGGCGGCTTTCGCGCCAGCGTGCTGAACGACACCATGCAAGGGCTGGTGATGCTGATTGGCACCGTTGTGCTGCTTATTGGCGTGGTACATGCCGCAGGTGGTTTAAGTAATGCGGTAGACACGCTGCAAACCATCGATCCGCAACTGGTTACGCCACAAGGCGCTGACGATATTCTGTCGCCTGCCTTTATGACGTCGTTCTGGGTACTGGTGTGCTTTGGCGTTATAGGCCTGCCGCATACTGCGGTGCGCTGTATCTCTTATAAAGACAGCAAAGCCGTACATCGGGGGATCATCATCGGTACGATTGTGGTCGCAATCCTGATGTTCGGTATGCATCTGGCCGGAGCGTTAGGTCGGGCGGTGATCCCCGATCTCACCGTACCGGATCTGGTGATCCCGACGTTAATGGTAAAAGTGCTGCCACCGTTTGCCGCCGGGATCTTCCTGGCTGCACCGATGGCTGCGATCATGTCGACAATTAACGCCCAACTGCTGCAAAGTTCCGCTACGATCATTAAAGATCTCTATCTGAATATCCGTCCGGATCAAATGCAAAACGAGACGCGTCTGAAGCGGATGTCGGCGGTAATTACGTTAGTTCTCGGTGCGTTGCTGCTGCTTGCCGCCTGGAAGCCGCCAGAAATGATCATCTGGCTGAATTTGCTGGCCTTCGGTGGGCTGGAAGCCGTTTTCCTGTGGCCGCTGGTACTGGGTCTTTACTGGGAACGCGCCAACGCCAAAGGCGCGCTAAGTGCGATGATTGTTGGCGGCGTACTGTATGCCGTACTCGCGACGCTGAATATTCAGTACCTGGGCTTCCACCCTATCGTGCCCTCGTTACTACTAAGTTTGCTGGCTTTCCTGGTCGGAAACCGTTTCGGTACATCCGTCCCGCAAGCTACCGTTTTGACTACTGATAAATAAAGAGTTTTGCCATGCCTTGGATCCAACTGAAACTGAACACCACCGGCGCGAACGCGGAAGATCTTAGCGATGCGCTGATGGAAGCGGGTGCCGTTTCTATCACTTTTCAGGATACCCACGATACGCCTGTGTTTGAGCCGCTGCCGGGCGAAACGCGCCTGTGGGGCGACACCGATGTGATTGGTCTGTTCGACGCTGAAACCGATATGAACGACGTGGTGGCGATTCTGGAAAACCATCCGCTGCTCGGCGCGGGCTTCGCGCATAAAATCGAACAACTGGAAGATAAAGACTGGGAGCGCGAATGGATGGATAATTTCCACCCGATGCGCTTTGGTGAACGGCTGTGGATCTGCCCAAGCTGGCGTGATGTGCCGGACGAAAACGCCGTCAACGTGATGTTAGATCCAGGGCTGGCGTTTGGTACGGGTACCCATCCAACTACCTCTCTGTGCCTGCAGTGGCTCGACAGCCTCGATTTAACCGGTAAAACAGTCATCGACTTTGGCTGTGGTTCCGGCATTCTGGCTATCGCGGCGCTGAAACTGGGTGCAGCAAAAGCCATTGGTATTGATATCGATCCGCAGGCGATTCAGGCCAGCCGCGACAACGCCGAACGTAATGGCGTTTCTGACCGTCTGGAACTCTACTTACCGAAAGATCAGCCAGAAGAAATGAAAGCCGACGTGGTGGTCGCTAACATCCTCGCAGGCCCGTTACGTGAACTGGCACCGTTAATCAGCGTCCTGCCGGTTTCAGGCGGTTTGCTGGGCCTTTCCGGTATTCTGGCAAGCCAGGCAGAGAGCGTTTGCGAAGCTTATGCCGACAGCTTCGCTCTGGACCCGGTCGTGGCAAAAGAAGAGTGGTGCCGCATTACCGGTCGTAAGAATTAACCTTCGCATCGCCGTAGGGTGACGCAGAGCGAAGTGCGAGCGATGTCACAAAAGGCACGTTAATTTGCCGATTATTTACGCAAATTTGCGTGCCAAAATTTTCATTCATAAAGAAAAATTGAGAACTTACTCAAATTTCTTGGAGTGTAAATTTTAGTCACTATTTTCTAATATGATGATTTTTATGAGTAATTATCGCGCCACGCTCATTTTAAATGCAATTCTTTGATCCATCTCAGAGGATTGGTCAAAGTTTGGCCTTTCATCTCGTGCAAAAAATGCGTAATATACGCCGCCTTGCAGTCACAGTATGGTCATTTCTTAACTCATGCGCATCGGACAATATCAGCTCAGAAATCGCCTGATCGCAGCGCCCATGGCTGGCATTACAGACAGACCTTTTCGGACGTTGTGCTACGAGATGGGAGCCGGATTGACAGTATCCGAGATGATGTCTTCTAACCCACAGGTTTGGGAAAGCGACAAATCTCGTTTACGGATGGTGCACATTGATGAACCCGGTATTCGCACCGTGCAAATTGCTGGTAGCGATCCGAAAGAAATGGCAGATGCAGCACGTATTAACGTGGAAAGCGGTGCCCAGATTATTGATATCAATATGGGTTGCCCGGCTAAAAAAGTGAATCGCAAGCTCGCAGGTTCAGCCCTCTTGCAGTACCCGGATGTCGTTAAATCGATCCTTACCGAGGTCGTCAATGCAGTGGACGTTCCTGTTACCCTGAAAATTCGCACTGGCTGGGCACCGGAACACCGTAACTGCGAAGAGATTGCCCAACTGGCTGAAGACTGTGGCATTCAGGCTCTGACCATTCATGGCCGTACACGCGCCTGTTTGTTCAATGGAGAAGCTGAGTACGACAGTATTCGGGCAGTTAAGCAGAAAGTTTCCATTCCGGTTATCGCGAATGGCGACATTACTGACCCGCTTAAAGCCAGAGCTGTGCTCGACTATACAGGGGCGGATGCCCTGATGATAGGCCGCGCAGCTCAGGGAAGACCCTGGATCTTTCGGGAAATCCAGCATTATCTGGACACTGGGGAGTTGCTGCCCCCGCTGCCTTTGGCAGAGGTTAAGCGCTTGCTTTGCGCGCACGTTCGGGAACTGCATGACTTTTATGGTCCGGCAAAAGGGTACCGAATTGCACGTAAACACGTTTCCTGGTATCTCCAGGAACACGCTCCAAATGACCAGTTTCGGCGCACATTCAACGCTATTGAGGATGCCAGCGAACAGCTGGAGGCGTTGGAGGCATACTTCGAAAATTTTGCGTAAACAGAAATAAAGAGCTGACAGAACTATGTTCGAACAACGCGTAAATTCTGACGTACTGACCGTTTCTACCGTTAACTCTCAGGATCAGGTAACCCAAAAACCCCTGCGTGACTCGGTTAAACAGGCACTGAAGAACTATTTTGCTCAACTGAACGGTCAGGATGTGAATGACCTCTATGAGCTGGTACTGGCTGAAGTAGAACAGCCCCTGTTGGACATGGTGATGCAATACACCCGTGGTAACCAGACCCGTGCTGCGCTGATGATGGGCATCAACCGTGGTACGCTGCGTAAAAAATTGAAAAAATACGGCATGAACTAATTCAGGTTAGCTAAATGCTTGATTAAAAAGGCGCTACTCGGCATGGGGAAGCGCCTTTTTTATAGGTCTCACAAAGGGAGTGACCATGAGAACAGGATGTGAACCGACCCGATTTGGTAATGAAGCAAAGACCATCATCCAGGGTGATGCATTAACCGAACTTAAAAAGATCCCCGCCGAAAGTGTAGATCTGATCTTTGCCGACCCACCGTATAACATCGGTAAAAATTTTGATGGTCTGATCGAAGCCTGGAAAGAAGATCTGTTTATCGACTGGCTGTTTGAAGTGATTGCAGAGTGCCACCGCGTTCTGAAAAAGCAGGGCAGCATGTACATCATGAACAGCACGGAAAACATGCCCTTTATCGATCTCCAGTGCCGCAAGCTTTTTACCATCAAAAGTCGCATCGTCTGGTCATATGACAGTTCTGGAGTGCAGGCGAAAAAACACTACGGCTCCATGTACGAACCCATCCTGATGATGGTGAAAGACGCAAAGAACTACACGTTCAACGGTGATGCTATTCTGGTAGAAGCCAAAACCGGATCGCAGCGCGCGTTGATCGATTATCGCAAAAATCCTCCACAGCCTTACAATCATCAAAAAGTACCGGGTAACGTCTGGGATTTTCCGCGCGTGCGTTATTTGATGGATGAATATGAGAATCACCCGACGCAAAAACCGGAAGCCTTACTGAAACGCATTATTCTCGCCTCTTCCAACCCAGGCGATATCGTTCTCGACCCGTTTGCCGGTAGCTTTACTACCGGTGCCGTAGCCGTCGCCAGTGGGCGAAAATTCATTGGTATTGAGATCAACAGCGAGTACATCAAAATGGGGCTTCGACGGCTGGATGTCGCGTCGCATTACTCTGCGGAAGAACTGGCGAAAGTGAAAAAAAGAAAGACCGGCAACCTGTCAAAACGAAGCAGGTTAAGCGAAGTTGACCCCGATCTCATTGCAAAGTAAAGGAAGTGTAAGCCTGGTTTTCAGATTATTCATTTCGTGTATATTTCCTGCCAGACTTGGTTAAACATGCACAGGCTCAGGTAATGATTCGCAAGTATTGGTGGCTCGTCGTTTTCGCTGTCTTCGTTTTTCTGTTTGATACTTTACTGATGCAGTGGATTGAACTGCTGGCAACAGAAACAGACAAATGCCGCAATATGAACTCAGTTAATCCACTAAAACTGGTTAACTGTGACGAACTGAATTTTCACGACAGAATGTGAATTTATATGACACTTAATTCATTCGTTTGATGAATTAATTTCGTTATGTTTTCATCTGGCATGAACATTCTTAATACGTTATCGACCAGAGCGGGGGCTTGTTTATAAAGATCATAACCCGCCATATTCATTAACCAGTTTTGAACAATTCCGCTGAAGGCACCATCAATAATAATCATCACAACATCTAAATCGAGATTATTTGCTATACAACCTTGTTGCTGACACGCCTGCAATACTTCGCGGAGAGTCTGCGGATTAAAGCCCATCTTTTCGCGTATCACTCCCTCGGCCAGCATCTCATCATTAAATTCACATTTGTGATATAAGATTTTCAGCAACGCCTGCTGGCGGGGAATTTTGGCAATATATTGCAAACCGACAATCAATTTTTCACGCAATTGCTGAAACGGGTCATGCTCTAACCCAGCGGTCAAGTGATCCTGGATTAACTCCCGCAATGAAGGCTGTTGCAACCACATCTCATTAAACAGTTGAGTCTTGTTCTCGAAGTGCCAGTAGATAGCGCCACGCGTAACGTTAGCAGCGTCGGCAATGTCGTTGAGCGTCGTCTTGCTTACGCCATGCTGCGCAAACTGGGCGATGGCAGTTTCAATCAGTTCTTGCCGGGTCTTCAGGGCTTCAGCTTTGGTTCTTTTTGCCATGATTAATTATTCAGGAAATAAATATATTCGACACAGGATGAGAAAATAGAGAAGGTTAATCTATCACCTAATGTGTATTTATACGAGAGGCTAATATTGCGTTGCTATAAATCGTCAAATAAATGATATGTATTATTTACATAAAATACATTCACTTGGCCTATACATATTTCAATTTACGAGATTTTAATTCTACCTCTTTCATTCCGCGTCAAAACAAAACAGTAGAATATTAATCTTTTTTTGTGTTTATGTGCCTTGAGTTGCCAGTATTCATAACTATTCCTTACATCGACGAATGATAATTTGTAGGATAGCGAACTGTATTTTTCTTTCTGCGAGTTAACGCATTGCCTTTTTGGGCAAATAACGCGCTTTTGGTTTTTTGAGGAATAGTAATGACGAAACATGCCAGGTTTTTCCTCCTGCCCTCCTTTATTCTGATCTCCGCGGCTTTAATCGCCGGTTGTAACGATAAGGGAGAAGAGAAAGCTCACGTCGGTGAACCGCAGGTTACCGTTCATATTGTGAAAACGGCCCCGTTAGAAGTTAAGACTGAATTACCAGGCCGCACCAATGCTTACCGTATAGCCGAAGTTCGCCCACAGGTTAGCGGGATCGTACTGAATCGCAATTTCACTGAAGGCAGCGATGTGCAAGCAGGCCAGTCCCTGTACCAGATCGATCCCGCGACCTATCAGGCAAGTTATGACAGCGCGAAAGGCGAACTGGCGAAAAGTGAAGCCGCCGCCGCCATCGCGCATTTGACGGTAAAACGTTACGTTCCGCTCGTGGGTACGAAATACATCAGTCAGCAGGAGTACGACCAGGCCATTGCTGATGCTCGCCAGGCCGATGCCGCCGTGATTGCCGCAAAAGCCACAGTCGAAAGCGCTCGCATCAATCTCGCTTATACCAAAGTGACTGCGCCAATTAGCGGACGTATCGGCAAATCGACTGTGACCGAAGGCGCTCTTGTCACTAATGGGCAAACGACCGAACTGGCGACTGTCCAGCAGCTCGATCCTATCTACGTTGATGTGACCCAATCCAGCAACGATTTTATGAGGCTGAAGCAATCCGTAGAGCAAGGAAATCTGCATAAGGAAAACGCCGCCAGCAACGTAGAGTTGGTCATGGAGAACGGTCAAACCTATCCCCTGAAAGGTACGCTGCAATTCTCCGATGTTACCGTTGATGAAAGCACCGGCTCCATAACCCTACGTGCCGTCATCCCTAACCCGCAACATACGCTTTTGCCGGGTATGTTTGTGCGCGCACGGATTGATGAAGGCGTCCAACCTGACGCCATTCTTATCCCGCAACAAGGCGTTAGCCGCACACCACGTGGTGATGCAACCGTGCTGATTGTTAACAATAAAAGCCAGGTTGAAGCGCGCCCTGTCGTTGCCAGTCAGGCGATTGGCGATAAATGGTTGATTAGCGAAGGTCTGAAATCTGGCGATCAAGTCATTGTCAGCGGCCTGCAAAAAGCGCGTCCGGGAGAGCAGGTTAAAGCCACTACCGATACCCCCGCAGATACTGCATCGAAGTAAGGCAATCTGACATGGCAAACTTTTTTATTCGACGACCGATATTTGCATGGGTGCTGGCCATTATTCTGATGATGGCGGGCGCACTGGCGATCCTACAATTGCCCGTCGCCCAGTATCCAACCATTGCGCCGCCTGCGGTTTCTGTTTCGGCAAACTATCCGGGTGCTGATGCGCAGACCGTGCAGGATACGGTGACGCAGGTTATCGAACAGAATATGAACGGTATCGATAACCTGATGTATATGTCCTCCACCAGCGATTCCGCCGGTAGCGTGACAATTACCCTTACTTTCCAGTCCGGGACCGATCCTGATATCGCGCAAGTGCAGGTGCAGAACAAACTCCAGCTCGCCACGCCGTTGCTGCCGCAGGAGGTTCAGCAGCAGGGGATCAGTGTTGAAAAGTCCAGTAGCAGCTATTTGATGGTGGCGGGCTTTGTCTCTGATAACCCAGGCACCACACAGGACGATATCTCGGACTATGTGGCCTCTAACGTTAAAGATACGCTTAGCCGTCTGAATGGCGTCGGTGACGTACAGCTTTTCGGCGCACAGTATGCGATGCGTATCTGGTTGGACGCCGATCTGCTAAACAAATATAAACTGACGCCGGTTGATGTGATTAACCAGTTGAAGGTACAGAACGATCAGATCGCTGCCGGACAGTTGGGCGGAACGCCAGCGTTACCAGGGCAACAGTTGAACGCCTCGATTATTGCTCAGACGCGGTTAAAAAATCCGGAAGAATTCGGCAAAGTGACCCTGCGCGTAAACAGTGACGGCTCGGTGGTGCGTCTGAAAGATGTCGCACGGGTTGAACTTGGCGGTGAAAACTATAACGTTATCGCTCGCATCAACGGAAAACCGGCGGCGGGCCTGGGTATTAAGCTGGCAACCGGCGCAAATGCTCTCGATACCGCGAAAGCCATTAAGGCAAAACTGGCGGAATTACAGCCATTCTTCCCGCAGGGAATGAAGGTTCTCTACCCTTATGACACCACGCCATTCGTCCAGCTTTCTATTCACGAAGTGGTAAAAACGCTGTTCGAAGCTATTATGCTGGTGTTCCTGGTGATGTATCTGTTCTTGCAGAATATGCGAGCAACGCTGATCCCCACCATTGCGGTACCCGTGGTGTTGTTAGGGACGTTTGCCATCCTCGCCGCTTTTGGTTACTCCATCAACACACTAACGATGTTCGGGATGGTGCTTGCCATCGGGCTGCTCGTCGATGATGCGATAGTGGTGGTGGAGAACGTCGAACGCGTGATGATGGAGGATAAGCTCCCGCCAAAAGAAGCGACGGAAAAATCGATGTCGCAAATCCAGGGCGCGCTGGTAGGTATCGCGATGGTACTGTCGGCGGTATTTATTCCGATGGCATTCTTCGGTGGCTCAACAGGGGCAATTTATCGACAGTTCTCTATCACTATTGTTTCAGCAATGGCGCTTTCAGTACTGGTTGCGCTGATTCTCACCCCCGCGTTATGTGCAACATTGCTGAAACCAGTCTCTGCCGAGCATCACGAAAATAAGGGAGGATTCTTCGGCTGGTTTAACACCACTTTCGATCATAGCGTTAATCACTACACCAATAGCGTTGGCAAAATCCTCGGTTCCACAGGGCGATATTTACTGATCTATGCGCTGATTGTTGCAGGAATGGTGGTGTTGTTTTTACGTCTTCCGTCTTCCTTCTTACCTGAAGAGGATCAGGGTGTCTTTCTGACCATGATTCAGTTACCCGCTGGCGCGACGCAAGAGCGGACGCAAAAAGTGTTGGATCAAGTGACGGATTACTATCTGAAGAACGAGAAAGCGAACGTTGAAAGTGTCTTTACAGTTAACGGCTTTAGCTTCAGCGGCCAGGCACAAAACGCCGGTATGGCTTTCGTCAGTCTGAAACCGTGGGAAGAGCGTAGTGGTGACGAAAACAGTGCGGAAGCGGTAATCCATCGTGCCAAAATGGAATTGGGCAAGATCCGCGACGGTTTTGTCATTCCATTCAATATGCCAGCCATTGTTGAACTGGGCACGGCAACGGGTTTCGACTTTGAGTTAATTGATCAGGCTGGGCTGGGTCATGATGCCCTGACCCAGGCCCGTAACCAGTTGCTTGGCATGGCGGCGCAACATCCTGCCAGCTTAGTCAGCGTGCGTCCTAATGGTCTGGAAGACACCGCGCAGTTTAAACTGGAAGTTGACCAGGAAAAGGCGCAGGCATTAGGTGTTTCACTTTCTGACATCAATCAGACCATTTCAACAGCGTTGGGTGGGACTTACGTTAACGACTTCATTGACCGTGGTCGCGTAAAAAAGGTGTATGTTCAGGCGGATGCCAAATTTCGTATGCTGCCAGAAGATGTCGATAAACTTTATGTCCGTAGCGCCAATGGCGAAATGGTGCCATTCTCTGCCTTTACCACTGCACATTGGGTGTATGGTTCTCCGCGACTGGAGCGCTACAACGGTCTGCCGTCAATGGAGATTCAGGGGGAAGCCGCGCCAGGAACCAGTTCCGGCGATGCCATGGCGTTGATGGAAAACCTTGCATCACAATTACCAGCTGGTATTGGTTATGACTGGACGGGTATGTCATATCAGGAACGCTTATCGGGAAACCAGGCTCCCGCTCTGGTAGCAATTTCCTTTGTGGTTGTTTTCCTGTGCCTTGCTGCACTCTATGAAAGCTGGTCAATTCCTGTCTCGGTTATGTTGGTCGTGCCGTTAGGGATTGTCGGCGTGCTACTGGCGGCGACACTCTTTAATCAAAAAAATGACGTCTACTTTATGGTGGGCTTGCTAACGACAATTGGCTTGTCGGCTAAAAACGCTATATTGATTGTTGAGTTCGCTAAAGATCTCATGGAGAAAGAGGGTAAAGGTGTTGTTGAAGCGACACTAATGGCAGTACGTATGCGTCTGCGTCCTATCCTGATGACCTCTCTCGCCTTTATTCTCGGCGTATTACCGCTAGCTATCAGTAACGGTGCCGGCAGTGGCGCGCAGAACGCAGTGGGTATCGGGGTAATGGGCGGGATGGTTTCTGCAACGTTGCTGGCAATCTTCTTCGTGCCGGTGTTCTTTGTGGTGATCCGCCGTTGCTTTAAAGGATAAATCAGAAACATAAAGGCACTTTCGGGTGCCTTTATTATTTCCAGTGAAACCCATAAAAATTAATAAGATATTCCTCTACTCACTCTTTAAAAACTTTCTATAGTTCCCGCTCCCTTCACTATTTTTACAATTCACATAATTTGTCATTATTCATTCCGCAAGATTTATAACCTCCAGTGATAAAATGGCATTCAGCTCGTTAATAAGAGAGTTAACTTATTAAGCGTTAGCGTTTATTACTGAGGTAACACCATGAAAAGATTAATTCCTGTGGCATTGCTCACCGCATTGCTGGCGGGCTGTGCGCACGATTCGCCCTGCGTTCCGGTTTATGACGATCAGGGTCGTCTGGTTCACACCAATACCTGTATGAAAGGCACGACTCAGGATAACTGGGAAACGGCTGGGGCTATTGCCGGCGGGGCAGCAGCTGTTGCTGGCCTGACGATGGGGATCATCGCTCTGTCGAAATAACTAAACAGGGCGCGGAGCTCCGCGCTCTTTTTAACGATACAGTATCTTTCCATAAGATAAAATATTGCTATATTCTGCTGGGTAATTCCCTGCTGATTTAGCATGTTATATCACGTTATTTCACTGCTTTCGAAATAACGCATCAATTTAACTTTCACACATCCCACCAGAAATATACTCACGCTAACAATCATTATTCTGCTTAGTAAAAAACGCGTAAATATTTTGCGCCAAAATGTGGCGCATGTTTCATTTTCGCACCATTGCGGGGCGCAGTTTTTATTATTTCCTGCCTACACTCAGCTTATTGCGACGCGAAATCGTGCGCAAAAGCTGGCACTACTTTTGCTTATAAGAGGATGGCCACAGACAGGTAAAAGACGTTTCCCAAACGTCCTATAACGATAATTTTCGCCTCACAGGAAGCATTATGAAAAAGATGATGATAGCCACACTGGCTGCCGCCAGCGTGCTGCTTGCCGTTGCAAATCAGGCGCATGCTGGCGCGACGCTTGATGCCGTTCAGAAAAAAGGGGTTGTGCAATGCGGGATCAGTGATGGATTACCTGGGTTCTCTTATGCCGATGCTGACGGTAAGTTTTCAGGTATTGATGTAGATGTTTGTCGTGGTGTTGCGGCAGCTGTATTTGGTGACGACACGAAAGTGAAATATACCCCGCTCACTGCAAAAGAACGCTTCACCGCTTTACAGTCAGGGGAGGTGGATTTGCTCTCCCGTAATACGACCTGGACTTCATCTCGCGATGCCGGGATGGGAATGGCATTTACCGGCGTCACTTATTACGACGGCATTGGCTTCCTGACGCACGATAAAGCGGGACTAAAAAGCGCGAAAGAACTGGATGGCGCTACCGTCTGTATTCAGGCGGGTACTGATACCGAACTCAACGTTGCCGATTACTTTAAGGCAAACAATATGAAGTACACACCAGTGACTTTCGATCGCTCTGACGAATCAGCGAAGGCACTGGAATCTGGTCGCTGCGATACGCTGGCCTCGGATCAATCACAACTGTATGCCCTGCGCATCAAATTAAGCAACCCGGCTGAATGGATTGTCTTACCGGAAGTTATCTCCAAAGAACCGCTTGGGCCGGTAGTTCGTCGTGGCGATGATGAATGGTTCTCGATTGTACGCTGGACGCTTTTCGCCATGCTGAATGCTGAAGAGATGGGCATCAATTCCCAGAACGTCGATGAAAAAGCGGCTAATCCAGCAACGCCTGATATGGCACATCTGCTGGGTAAAGAAGGCGATTACGGCAAGGATCTGAAGCTGGATAATAAATGGGCTTACAACATCATCAAACAGGTGGGTAACTACTCGGAAATTTTTGAGCGTAACGTAGGTTCAGAAAGCCCGCTGAAAATTAAACGTGGGCAAAATAATCTCTGGAATAACGGCGGAATTCAGTACGCGCCGCCCGTGCGTTAAGTCGGTGTGAGGTAACGAGCGTCGCTACGGCGGCGCTCTCTTCAGCGTTATGCTTTCCGAGGTTTCTATGTCTCATCGCCGCTCAACCGTTAAAGGCTCACTCTCCTTTGCCAACCCTACGGTTCGCGCCTGGTTATTCCAGATCTTTGCCGTTGTTGCTGTTGTCGGAATTGTTGGTTGGCTATTTCACAACACTGTGACGAATCTCAGTAATCGTGGCATTACTTCAGGTTTTGCCTTTCTGGATCGCGGCGCTGGCTTCGGTATTGTCCAGCATTTGATCGATTACCAGCAGGGTGATACCTACGGACGCGTTTTCATTGTTGGCTTACTCAATACGCTACTGGTTTCTGCATTGTGTATTGTATTCGCTTCTGTTCTGGGCTTCTTTATCGGTCTGGCGCGACTTTCGGATAACTGGCTGCTACGAAAGCTTTCCACAATTTATATTGAGATCTTCCGTAATATTCCGCCGCTGCTGCAAATCTTCTTCTGGTACTTTGCCGTGTTGCGCAATTTGCCCAGACCACGCCAGGCAGTGAGTGCGTTTGATCTGGCCTTTTTGAGCAATCGTGGGCTTTATATTCCATCGCCGCAGCTGGGAGACGGATTTATTGCGTTTATCCTGACTGTTGTTATTGCTATAGCCATTTCTGTTGGACTATTCCGTTTTAATAAAACGTACCAGATAAAGACCGGACAATTGCGCCGAACCTGGCCGGTCGCCGTTGTGTTGATCATAGGTTTGCCTTTACTGGCGCAATGGCTTTTTGGCGCAGCACTACACTGGGATGTTCCAGCCCTACGAGGCTTTAACTTCCGTGGCGGGATGGTTTTAATTCCTGAACTGGCAGCCTTAACGCTGGCGCTTTCGGTTTATACCTCTGCATTTATCGCCGAGATTATCCGCGCTGGGATCCAGGCAGTGCCTTATGGTCAACATGAAGCGGCACGTTCGCTGGGATTGCCCAACCCGGTTACGCTACGCCAGGTCATTATTCCCCAGGCACTGCGAGTGATTATTCCGCCGTTAACCAGCCAGTATCTCAACATCGTCAAAAACTCCTCTCTTGCCGCCGCTATTGGCTATCCCGATATGGTTTCGCTGTTTGCTGGCACCGTGCTGAACCAGACTGGGCAAGCCATCGAGACGATAGCCATGACCATGTCGGTCTATCTGATTATCAGCCTGACTATCTCGCTGCTGATGAATATCTATAACCGCCGCATCGCGATCGTTGAACGCTAAGGAGTCATGATGACAAAAGTATTGCTGTCTCATCCCCCGCGCCCGGCGAGCCATAACTCAAGCCGCGCGATGGTGTGGGTGCGAAAAAATCTGTTCTCCAGCTTGAGCAATAGCCTACTGACTATTGGCTGCATATGGTTGATGTGGGAACTGATCCCACCGTTGCTGAACTGGGCATTTTTGCAGGCTAACTGGGTTGGCTCAACGCGTGCCGACTGCACAAAAGCCGGTGCCTGTTGGGTCTTCATCCACGAACGATTTGGTCAGTTTATGTATGGGCTTTACCCACACGACCAACGCTGGCGAATTAACCTCGCATTACTGATTGGGCTTGTGTCGATCGCACCAATGTTCTGGAAAATACTCCCGCATCGCGGTCGCTATATTGCGGTCTGGGCAGTGATTTACCCACTGATTGTCTGGTGGCTGATGTATGGCGGTTTTTTTGGTCTTGAGCGGGTTGAAACCCGGCAATGGGGTGGGCTGACGCTAACTTTAATTATTGCATCAGTTGGGATTGCGGGGGCGTTACCGTGGGGGATCTTACTGGCGTTAGGTCGCCGCTCCCATATGCCGATTGTGCGTATCTTATCGGTCATTTTTATCGAGTTCTGGCGCGGCGTACCGCTGATTACCGTATTGTTTATGTCTTCGGTCATGCTGCCTTTGTTTATGGCAGAAGGCACCAGTATCGACAAACTGATCCGCGCGCTGGTTGGCGTGATCCTGTTTCAGTCAGCATATGTTGCGGAAGTCGTGCGAGGCGGATTACAGGCGCTGCCTAAAGGGCAATATGAAGCGGCAGAGTCGCTGGCGTTGGGTTACTGGAAAACCCAGGGGCTGGTTATTCTGCCACAGGCGTTGAAGCTGGTGATTCCTGGGCTGGTAAATACCATCATCGCACTTTTCAAAGATACCAGCCTGGTGATCATCATCGGGTTGTTCGATCTTTTCAGTAGCGTTCAGCAGGCAACCGTTGATCCCGCCTGGTTGGGTATGTCGACGGAAGGGTATGTTTTCGCCGCACTGATCTACTGGATCTTCTGTTTCAGCATGTCACGTTATAGCCAACATCTGGAAAAACGTTTTAACACCGGGCGTACACCGCATTGAGGACACTATGAGCCAAATTTTACTGCAACCTGCTAACGCGATGATTACGCTGGAAAACGTCAATAAATGGTATGGGCAATTCCATGTTTTGAAAAATATAAATTTAACCGTGCAACCGGGAGAACGGATCGTTCTGTGTGGCCCTTCTGGTTCCGGTAAATCGACAACCATTCGTTGTATTAATCATCTGGAAGAACATCAACAGGGACGGATCGTGGTGGATGGCATCGAACTTAATGAAGATATCCGCAATATTGAGCGCGTCAGGCAGGAAGTGGGAATGGTCTTTCAGCATTTCAATCTCTTCCCTCATCTGACCGTTCTACAGAACTGTACCCTGGCACCGATTTGGGTACGCAAGATGCCTAAGAAAGAGGCTGAAGATCTGGCGTTGCATTACCTTGAGCGGGTGAGAATTGCCGAACATGCCCAGAAGTTTCCCGGACAGATTTCTGGTGGTCAGCAGCAACGCGTTGCCATTGCGCGTTCGCTGTGTATGAAGCCGAAAATTATGTTATTTGATGAGCCAACGTCGGCGCTCGATCCTGAGATGGTGAAAGAGGTGCTGGATACGATGATTGGGCTGGCGCAGTCGGGTATGACAATGCTGTGTGTAACACATGAGATGGGGTTTGCACGAACCGTCGCTGACAGGGTGATTTTTATGGATCGTGGGGAGATAGTGGAACAAGCTGCACCGGATGAGTTTTTTGCGCATCCTAAATCAGAGCGTACGAGGGCATTTTTATCGCAGGTGATCCATTAATTGAATGTTAGTTCGAAAAGCAAAAAGGCCATCCTTTCGGATGGCCTTTCGCTTGATTTGATGTCTGGCAGTTCCCTACTCTCGCATGGGGAGACCCCACACTACCATCGGCGCTACGGCGTTTCACTTCTGAGTTCGGCATGGGGTCAGGTGGGACCACCGCGCTACTGCCGCCAGACAAATTCTTTTCTAATCTGCCGAACTTTAACCTAAAAAGTGGTGCTGATACCCAGAGTCGAACTGGGGACCTCACCCTTACCAAGGGTGCGCTCTACCAACTGAGCCATATCAGCACGCTAAATTTGATGCCTGGCAGTTCCCTACTCTCGCATGGGGAGACCCCACACTACCATCGGCGCTACGGCGTTTCACTTCTGAGTTCGGCATGGGGTCAGGTGGGACCACCGCGC